>DATGXZ010000177.1:0-19935 GCA_035298445.1 Flavobacterium sp. | reverse complement strand
ATTTCGTTTCCGCAACTGGTTACCGGACAGCATTTCGATGCGCCTCCGGGTGCCACGCATGTGAAACTGGCAAGCGGTTTCCTACGGGTGGATTTCGCTACGGGTGATTCGGAACTGGTGATGAGTGCCGACACGACCCTTACGTTAGATGAAGAGGTGTCGCCCGTGCTGGCCCCTCCTTCTGTTCCGACCGTCGACGGACTAGGACTTGTTTTGCTGTTGGTGGCTTTCTACCAGGAAGTAAACGGCGTGCTGTATGAGTTCAACGCCTGTCATTTCAACGTGTTGCATGTGGTGGCGGTGGTATAATAACACTTTTTTCTTTGGTTTTAGAAACGCCTACCCCAAGGGCGTTTTCTATAGGGAGAACAATAAAGATACGACGTTATGAAAAATTTAATAACGTTCGCATACTAATCTAAATATTTGGTCTTTGTGGGAAATATCAGACGAAGCTCGACGCTCCTTTGCTCCCCCATCCATGGGAACGGATCGGTTTTAGTTTAGAAACGAAGGTTCCCGTTTCTTTCCTGCTCGGCAACCACGTGGCGGGGGAAGTCAACGTCACGGTGACCTGTGACCTGTCAGACGAAGGGCTTGCCAACTGGCAAAACAGGACCTTCAAGGCCATCATCGACGCGTATGAAGAAGCATTGGCCGCGTTTCGTGAGAAGAGCGCGTCACAGCAGACGGCTACGGCAGAGGTGCTGGCTACCAACCCGAGCTTTTATCGCCAGATCGAGAATACGATTTTGCGCAAGAACTGTATCTCGTACCTGTTGGATCGGAACACGTCGGCTGCGCGCACCTACGGCCGGAATTTCCTGCCGTTCCCGAAGAGTTTTGACAATGGCGAGGTGGAGCTTTCCGGCTTGGGCGATTACGCGAGTTTCGTGCAGTTTATGGAGCAGGCTTTCGAGTGGGATATTATGTCGTATAATTTCTATCCGTATTACTGGGGCAGTCGTTCGCGATGGACACAACTGTATACGTACGACGGCACCGATGATCCGATTTTCCGCGCCTTTATGCAGTCGGGTATGGCACGCGTCATCGTGACAGTGCGTCCGGGCTTTGAGGATGCGGTAGGACTTTATCTGTCGACGGGCATCCTCTGGAACGGTGGTCGTCCGCCGGTATTGGGCGATCCGTTGTTCGTCAGCCTGATCGATGAAGTGAAACGCCACAAGCCCAAACCGTATGGAAAGGCCTGGTTGACGCGTGTGCCGACCAGCCTGACCATCCTGCAGGCCGACAGTATCGGGCTACAGGTAGAGAAAGCGCTTCCGTGCAATTGTGATGATACCGCTGATTTTGAACCGGGTACGAACGTACCGTGTGGTGATAATTTCCAGATTACAAGTGCGCAAATTGGGCAGAATACGTCTTACAAAATTGCTTTTTCTTTCACTCACTTTGAAGGCTTTGGCTCTTCCGATCGCTACACTATGGAGTATTATGACCAACGTGATATGTTCCCCCGTCGTTATGACTGTATGGGGCACGAAATCACAATCGACAGGGAAGCGTCTTGGTCAAACGGCATGAGTACGCAAATCATCTACGAGCGATTGGCCCAGCAACTCTCCTTAATCAATGGTATACAAGCCGTACAAATGAATGATCCGGAGACTGGCTTCCCAGATGGCATTCGATTCACGATCGATGCTGCGATTATCGCCGATTTTAGTTTCATCAAGAAGATGCCTACTGGCCAATGGTTCCCTGAACTCGACCGGCTGAAAGTGGCCTGTACCAACGGGGGGGTGCGTTTCACGTACCATGACTACTACCTTTCGCATCGCGTTCGCGACAAGGTCGGTGAAAGCCTTGGCGTAAACGAAGCCGATGTTGTATTGCCCCTCACCCGCTTCCGCGTATGAGCCAGGTAAGGATGGAACTGGTATGGCAGCCCGAACAGGTGCTGCCGTACCTTTTTAACGGACTTAAAGCGAGGATCGAGGCACTGACCCCGATCCGCTCGATGCATCTGTATGGCAGCCGGGCCCGGACGCCGCAATCACGCTGGGACGAACTGGCCGGCAAAGACTGGGATGTGTTGGTGGTATGCGATTACCCAATCGTAAAAACCCACATCTGGACACAGGCCGAAAACTATCATATCGACCTGACGATCACCGATGCGGCGGGCGCTGCGTCGTATTTTGAACATGTGCATACGGTGGAGTTATACCCTAAGAACGGATTGGAGGTGGGTTATGGCGGATGATTTTTCACGATTGATGCAACACAGAGCTTATCAGGCGCCCGAAAGTGCTTTCGCAAAGAGCCCTTTTGGTCAACACTGGGAGAAGAATCTGCCTGCATGGGCACTGCCGGTTTTCGGGAACGCGCGTATCTTGGACAAGCGCCGCCTCGTTATTGCCGATTTAAGCGGCAAGGTATCACACAGTCAGGCTGATAGCTACAGCCGACTTTTGTCGAGCGGCACATCCAATATCGTGTTTCGTGTGTTTGCCCATCCGGATGGTAATGAGGTACTGAACGCTTACGAAAGTAACGATCCCGAGAAACAGCCTAAAGACAATGAAGTGATTGTTTTTTTCGAGACGGATGACGGCCAATTTGACTTTGGGCGTATTGTAAGGGTCAAACTAGGTGCTTCGGTCGTAAACTATATTCGGCATCATTATGAAAAAGAGGTAGCCGAAGCGTTTTTGAAAACGCCCTGGCAACAAAACGCGAGTCCGTTTTACATTATGGCGCGAACCGATGTGGAGGACGATCCCGCTGGAATTTCCAAACTGTTAGTCAACGCAATAGAGCACGAATACGCTAAACAGAAATTCGACGACATGTCGTGGTGGTTACTTATTTTCAATGGCATCGATTCTATTTCCGTTGCGCTTGAGGACGCCGCTTTTGACTTGTCTGCCTGGATTCGTGGGCGAAAGTGGACGGAAGAGAAATACTGGAATGGCAGCCTTCCGGACGATAAGTACAGCCCGCCTTTTATACCGGATGTTCTTGTCATACAAGATCCGAACCTAAGGCGGAGACGAGTTATTGAATCGATTGATGCGTTCTTTAGCATAATAGAAAGGGAACTGGGGGAGCGCTTGAAAGGCGATGATCCCGTTCACACCTACCTTCGTAGCCAGTGCTTCCGGATACTGGAACAATATAGAAAACAGGTGACTGAGCATGCCAAGTATATCGCTGCTATCTACATCCCGGAGGGTCTGTTCCTCACGTATCTCAAGCATTTCAATGCCTTTTACCTTGGATTATGGAATGGTATCTTTGAGCTTGTCGCGGGCATAGTTGACCTTGTCGGACTGATCTTGATACTTCAACGCAAAGGCGCCTTTGCAGCGGCGCGTGACACTTACATCGCCCTCAAAGAACACTTCGAGAACTTCTTTAATGCGTTGTTCCTGCATTTCCAGGAAACCCTGTCCAAAATTGGGGACTGGCTGGAAAAAGTGTTTGACGATTTTTCTAATTGGTACAACACAAAAGAGGGAAAAAGCTACCAAATCCTGAAGGAGGTGGGGGAAGTGATACCCGAGGTGCTCTCCTGGATCATTCCCGAACTTGAAGCCGCTAAATTGGCGCGTGCCGAACGGCTGACGGCTACGGTCGCCAAAGCAACAGAGAAGGCGAAAGTTGCCGAATCACTTGCCGGGATGTCACGCCTTGAGCGGGAAGCAAAGGCGGCGGAACTCAAGGAAGCCGTCGAATCAGGGGAGGCAAGTAAGCGGATGGAAGAGGCGGTAAAGGCGGTTGACAAAGCGTTGGTTGAAAGTGAGGGTTCGGCACTTAAACGTATTGACGAAGTTGCTGAGAAAAATAATATTAGAATATCAGTACCTAAGAACACATTGTCTGAGGCGCAATCGTTCGCAAGACTTAATGATATTTATAAAGAGTTATTAAGAGGTCGTAAAGCCTTCAATCCTGAAAAGGAAGCCTTAAAAGAGCTTAATATAAAACTACCCAGATCAAAGGCAGGATTGAGTGTGGATTTTGAAGGTTCGCCGTATCTTTATCCAGTTAAGGGAACGGAGCGAAATATTGTGAAAATTAAATTGACAGGATCTCGAAGACTTGACAACAAGTTAGCTCAAGAACTCTCAGGAGTTAAGAAAAATAAAGCTTATATCTGGCATCATTTAGATGATTATGATCCGATAACGAATACATGCACTATGCAACTGGTGGAGGTTGGCATTCACGAGAAAACTTTTCCGCATTACGGTGCCGTAGAAATTGTAAAAAGATATTTTAACCTTAACAAGTATTAAGAATGATATTGATTATCGACTGCGAAAAAAATGTAACAGAGAAAGATGTTAAAGATTTTGAAGAAAGATACAATGTGAACTTGCCAATTGATTTAAAGAAACTTCTTTTTAAGTTCAATGGCGGGTATACCGAAGATTCCGACGACGTGGACAAATTTCTGAGTCTAAAGTATGGCGCGATTACCATCGAGATGATGATTGAGACCCATCAAGTCACAGAACAAAACCTTCCAAAACAGTATCTACCCTTTGCCTTAGACTGGTCGGGAAACCCTATTACTGTATGTTTAAATGAGGGGCGCGACTACGGAAAAATTGTTAAGTTCTATTTCGATACGGATGATGAGCCAGAAACCATTGCAGATTCGTTGGAAGAGTTATTAGGAGTTAAGAGCATGGATGATCTTTAGACTACTTCTCGGACTCGGTTACATCAAAGTATCCTTAACTGGCAAGGAACCGCGGAAAAAACACCAAGCCTAAGAATAACCAATACCTTTAGAATCGGACAAAACGAAGGCACCTTACGCCGTGTTTCGCTTGACCGGGTGCGCGACCTCGACGGCCCTATACCGAAAGGAATTGATGGGGTGTATGAATTTTCATCTCCACCACCGAAGTATGTTATTACCGAGGTAAAGATGAATACGACGGGGAGTGCTTCGTGGAAGCCAATGTTGAGTACCGAACCTACTGTTAGCGGCGGTAGTCAAATGCAAAAAAAATGGATAGACTTCAATTTATATAGTGCGGTTGGTAGACGAAAAGCCCTTGACATTCTCGACGAAGAATACGAGTCATTACTCATAACCGTATCGAAAGAAAGAATACAAATCCACCGGTTAGACGATGAAGCAAAGATTGTTAAAGACGCAACGATCCAAACAGTTAATAGATAGGAAATGAATTTAAAATTCAGTAGTCTTGTTTTAGAGATTGACTCGTTAATCCCTGAAATAAACGCCCGAATTGGGCGAAATACAAATGAACAACGAAAAGCTGATTTACAACTTTTCTTATTGTCAAACTTGTTAGAAAAAACCATCGCTCACTATTCGGCAGGTCATGCTAAAGAAACCGTCACCGAAAGCCTTCTTGCAACTATTTCTGCCTTTGAAGACGGCTTCAAATGGGAGGGTTTTGAGCACAGTTATGCCATGTATGACCAAATGGTGTGGTTGCTCTCTTTAGGCATAGTATGCGATATCAGCGACCGGGATTTCCGGCGAATCGTTGCCGTCATCCAACGCGACGGTGCGGCCGACAAACTTCTGGCGTTACTGGTCAATTATCGCGTACCGGGTACTATTTCCGACTATACGAAACCATACATACAGCAGGAGCCCTATGCGGCCTTTGATAAAGTAATTGAGGAGCCGAGCATCGCCAATGTCAAAACCTATCTTGATACGTTTTGGTACAAGGGTCACCGTGACGCACCCTGGTATGACGCCCACAAGAATACCAAAGTAAATGTCTATTTTGGTTACTGGTCGTGGGAATCGGCAGCGCTGGCGAAAATAGTGGGCCTTTCGGATGACGCACTTCGCGACCAGAAATACTACCCGTACCGGGCCGTTCATTGGGATGAAGCGCCGATGGTATAGGGATAACACAGTTGTTTTTGCCCTATGGCTCGTATTTACAATCCGTGCAAAACGGCTAAACAAAAAGTTTCACAACTAATGAAATCCAAACCATAACCTGCGGTTTTCTACTTTTACTTACTTGGGAAGTGTAACGTAAGTACACGGTAGGGATTGCACACGAGCAGAGCGACTGCCGAAGGAAATCCGCACTAGGGGGGAGTTGAGGGTTGAGAGTTGATAGTTCCGGGTTGCGGGTTGACCTTGGACACGGACGGGACGTTTATTCGGGTTTTGCAGGATCCTGTAAGCATTGGGGACGGATGTAGGTCCGTCGCAGCGCTCGGTATGACGCGGGCGTATCGCAGCTTTTAGATTTCCCGGCTGCGCTCGAAATGCGGTGGCTACCTCAACCTAGATTTGTTCCAACCAAAAAAATCGTACCTTTTCCCTACCAAAACCGCCTTCGGGCCTAAACCACTGCACATAAAAATGGCAACACTTAACCCACACGTCAATTTCAATGGCAACGCTGAAGAGGCGTTTACCTTCTACCGCTCGGTGTTCGGCGGCGATTTCGCCATGGTCATGCGCTTCAAAGACCTGCCCGGTTTTCCGTTCGCGCCGCACGAGGCCGATAAGATCATGCACATCGCGCTACCGGTGGGCAACAGCGTGCTGATGGCCAACGACGTGCCGGAAGCCATGGGACGCACCAACGAAAACGAAAATCGCAGCAAGATTGCCATCGGCGCCGCCAGCAAAGAGGAAGCCGACCGGCTGTTTCACGGATTATCGGAAGGTGGTCAGGTGGAAATGCCGATCAGTGACAGTCCGTGGGGTTCGTACTTTGGCATGTTCCGCGACAAGTATGGTATTGAGTGGATGGTGGATTTTGATGCGAGAAGAAGCGGGGAGTGAAAGGTTGAGGGTTGGTAGTTCAGGGTTGATAGTTCTTGGTTCATAGTTGATAGTCACGGTTCATGGTTGTGCGCCGTGGGGCTGCACCCTCGGGGGATGTTTGCGGAGCGAAGCTGCAAAGCGCTATATTTATCCCACGATAAAACAAACCTCATCTGTGCTTTACGTTAAAAAGACACTGCTCTTTATCGGTTGCCTTGCCATTCTCTATTACTTCAGGGATGTTTCGGTCAATGTAGGGCGTGTCGTTTTTAAACGCATCACGGATTACCCTCCCGGAACGCCCGTACAGACCATCCAACAACACCGGGTTTTGATGGAACTTGCGCTCCATATCACCCTTATGGCGGCAGCGACGGTTGGTTTTCTTGTCGTCTCAATATACCGGCGGCTTCCCGGACTCTTTTTACTTACTGTGCTGCTTTGCCCCTTGGTTTACGAGGTCGGCAATCTTTTCGTTGACAAATCCTGTCTCAAGCCCTACCTCGAGTGGCATAAGGCCCTGTGGTATGTGCCGATGCGCCTTTCGGTAATTGTTTTGTCAGGTGTCATGATCTACCGCCTCCGACGCCACTTTACACCATGGAAAGGCGAGCTTTGGCTGATTGTCGTAGCGGCTGTAATGTACCAGTTTATTAAAAAATGGTGAGTTGGTTTGATGTGAGGGCGCAAGGTCGCGCAAAGTCGGAGACGGGTGTGCAGCGGATTTGTTCTGGGTAGATGTTGCGGAGCGGCGCGCGCGCTAGAGACGGGAAATAGCTCCAGCTATCTTCAGTAACTCCGATTTAAAAAAGTGCCGATCATAGTATGAAATGGGTTTCACACCTCCAATAAAATTTAAATGTTTGGTCATCATGCGGGTTTTATCTCCGAACCTCGACCTGAATAAATCTTCATTCTCTTGAATAAACTCTAGTATACCAATTACAGCTTCCTTATGTCTGCCGAGTTTGTAAGTACCTAGAGTGCGTGTAGGTACGTCCAATGCTCGAAATAAAATTCGAGTTAAATCATACTTCCCCTCCCCTCTATTCTCGTCGATAGATAAATAGACGGACCACCACAGGCCCGCAAGCGCATGCCTCATTAAGCTGCCTTGAGCCGAAGATAAAAGAAACCAGTGATCCAAAATATACTTTTGGCCATCCTTGGCTGAGCCTTTATAAACTCCGTCCCAACGTTTAACCATGTACGAATACAGATCGACATGAGAAAGATAAACCCAAAAACGATCATCGGATGCCTGAACTGGTTCCAATGATTTAAAGGCCTCATAAAGCATTATTGCAGTGTTACAATCGTCATTAACGTCGAGTCTATCTGATAAACCATCAGGGGACTCGATATTTCGCAACATCAATGTTTGTGCTTTGTCATATACAAATTCGTTGCTTTTGTAGAATTCTAAGGCGCGGCCGGAAGCTACACCCTCTTTTAAGCCTTGAACATATTTCGCCTTAAATATTAACTGCTTCGCCATACTAATCTTCATTTAAATTAGGGTCCTCTAGTAAACTATTCAGCCCATTCAATAGTCTCTTAAACGGGTTGCCCAGTAAGCGTTGAGCGATCTCTGGAATATTTTCTTTCTCTGAAAAATTTATATCTTTTAGTAAGCTGTCGTTTTCTAAGCGATAGACTATTGATTTTGCCCACAGGTAGTCCTTATGTTCTTCAAAATTATATAGGGCGGTCAAAAGCGCGGCCAAAACAATAGATGAATGGAAAGTTGAGGCGAACCTTCCTTCAAGAGAAATTGTGTCACTGCAATAGATACTATATTCTTCAGTTGGTAACTGGATCTGTATTTTATCTTTTTTTAAATCCGTGTATGTGTATGTCAAATCGGTGCCTTCAACAACTTCCATAAACGAGGAAACCGCTTTCAACTTCTCGTATTTAATGTCCGCGTTGAAAGAGAATTCACCAAAATAGGCCAAAACCTCTCCCGCATCTAGGTCAAAAGAAAAACCATCATAATCTGGATGAGCATCGGCATTGGTGTACTCCTTTATTTCGTCTTTAGTTACCAAAAGGCACACAAACTTTACGATCCCTTTGACATCCTTCTTAGAAATTTGAAACCTTAGGTTTTTATTGCTGCCAGTAAATACTTCCCTGTAAATAGTGTTTGTGCAAGAGACTTCACAGAAATACTCGACCTTATTTTGTTTTGCAAGTTTTTTCAGATCGACATTGTCGAATCTGTAATTTAACTCCACATCATAAATGTCCTGTCCAGAATTTATCTCGGGAGTAAGAAGTTCTATGTAACTGGATATTGAATCCCCCAGTCCTAGTACTGGATGGGGGAAAATTACATCATCGAATTTCATATGTTTTCAGCTTTATTGAATGCTTAATATTGTCGGCAAAACGAATTCTTATCTTGGTTAAACCGTTATCGAGTGTGACCCCCTTCAGAATGTTCTTCGAAATAGACCCGGAAGTAGTTTCTATTATGTCTACACTACCTTCTCCGTCATTATCGGAGTTAACTAATAATTCCAATTCGGCGTTTTGAACGTGTGTCGGTGAATTTATTATCAAATAGTGATACACCGTTCCGTCTTGAATTTGTGCCGCAACTCTAAAACGGACAACAATTACGACTTTACTTTTGTTTTGATTATGATCGGTTCTATTGCCAGTATTTAAGCCATCGCCCTCAGGGTGGGGCGCCTTTCCAAAACCCTCGTCACCCTCATTCTCTCCACCCGCCGTTGCGATTTCAGCTCCCTCATCGTCAAGCTCAACGCCCTCAGACTCTAAGACCTCTGAGAACCGTTTTACTGTCGCATTAATCCTTACAATCTGCGTATTATTTGTTGTCTGAATTCCTGTTTCCTCATCCGTGATGTCTTCACTTATCTCTCCTGAGAAGTTGTTTAGAGTATTCCCTTCCTGCTCGAACTCCTCTTCTTTTTCCAACAAGTCCTCAGGTATTGATAAGTACTCTTCCAATCCCAAAAAAGCCATTTTCTTGCTGGTTTTAATTTTAGATAGTCTATCGAGGCAGTCATTTACAAATTCCGCTATCTCCCGCTTTGCCTTCTTTGCCAGCCGGTTTGTTTGTCCTGCTTCTTTCGGTGAATTGTTTTCGTCCCATTCGTTATGGGCTGGATTCTCCATTAATCTTAAGATTTCATTCCCTTCTTCATTATCACAAATGAAGACAGCAGAGTATCCATTTAACTTTCTGCTGGTTCTTTTAAAGACAACCATACGAGGCTTCCGAAAAAAAGAAGTACGATTAGCTAATCCTCGTTCTAGATAAAAATAAAGCTTGACTTTACCGATTGTTTCCAGCGTATGTTCAAACATCTGAAACCGATCACTTGTTCTTGAATATTTTACCGCTTTCAGATATGACTTCGGATTCCAACTTTCTATTTCACTAGCTGGTCCACTCTCAAAGCCGTCGACAGAAAAATAATCGTCGATAATTTGCTCGATGTTACTTCGGTCGATAGTGACATCGTCTACTTTGACAATAAGTTTTGCATCATGAATTGCCAACCAAAAATTATTTAGGACCGACTTAATCATTAACGTTTTTCGTTTCGATTCATCCCACAAGCCAATTATGTTTACGTCAGTTCCCGACTCTTGCCTTTGAAAAATCTCCGGTATATCATTTTCATTCATCGTAGGTCTCCCATCATTATTGTCATAGTATCCGAAAGCAGTTAATATTTCCCCTTCTTCGCCCTTATGTGTTGTTAGTATGGTCGAACCTTCAAAAAAAACCTCGCCCGTAAAGGTTCGAGTAGAAACTACAATCGTTTTTATTGGAGAAAGCGTGTAATATGCCCCTTTACCAAAGCCAAAGGAGCCGCCAGAGCCCTGGCTTTTCGCGCTCACACCGCCAGCCCTCAAAAAAGCATAAAACGGCGATTCAGTGCTTCCTTCTTTATAGTCCATGCCAGTAGTGTTGTAATCTGAAATCCGTAGACATGAAAGATTGACCCGCTTTTTCCCTTCCTCGTTTCCATTAAGATATTGTAGCATATCCTTGAATAATCTTTCGGCATTATCGTTATTGGGATAATACTCTTGGCATTGCTTTATGTGATGCTCAATAGTGAAAAGACCTGGGTAGTCCTTTCGGCTCAGTTGAAAAAAACTAAATTCAACCTTAACGGGGCTATTATTATCAACGCATGCATCCAAGGAGTTTTGGATAGCCTCTCTGACTATAGAATAATATGGCTGGCCCTTGAATTTTTCATCAACCGGATCATTTGGCCCATTTTCTCGCCCTCCTTCGGGGCCGAAGTGCCACTTACAGTCCTTTTCCATAATTACTCAGATTGATCTCCAAACTTAAAGCCTCCCTTGGTATTTTTATTAAGTTCCTTATCAAACACGAGCCTCGTCTCTCTGAGTGTTCTCCCTATTTCTTTAAACATTAAATCCACATCTTTCTCCGTGTATTCATAGTTGTTCCTATTCGAACAGTTTGACAATAAGTTCAAAAAATCAATGATTTTTTGAACTCTATTTGAAGCAACTTTTTCAAATCTTTTACGTCGTATTGAATTCATATATTTTTAATTTGTATAATACATACGACAAATATATGTTATACATTTCTAAAATGTAAATTTTCATGGAAACTTTTCCTCTATAGTGTATTGGCCGCCAATTTAGTAGCGAAAACCACTCCAGTGAGAAATGACAGGTATAAGAACGGATTACAATAACGATATCGCAGATTCCCTACACGCACTGCGTGACCAGCTTCAACATCGCTAGAAACTGACACTGGAAAGCGTGTCGCCATTTTGTACACCAGAAAATTCTCTGCTTCCGAAAAAAAAATGTTGTAAAGCCGGCATATTTGAAAAAAAACTTGCATATTTGCCGGTATAAGACATGGTTTATGAACGACCCCGTGTATTGGCATAAACAGGCAAAAAGGCTTCTGAAATCCGAGCTCGTGCGGCGTGGTATTTCAATAGAACAACTCGTAATGAGATTGAAAATGATTGGCGTTGAAGAAACCCGATCGAGTATAGAAAGTAAGATTAGTCGAGGGTCTTTTAGTGCCGCGTTTTTGCTTCAATGTCTTAATGCTATCGGATGTAAAAGTTTTATACCAGAGGTCGAATTTGAAAATCAATTAGCCGCTGAGCCCAAAACCCTCTATAAAAATGAGAAAGCGAGAAAATTTACAAAGTGACTTTATAGATGTTTCTGACTTCCCATATGGAAAAAATGGAATGCAGTTCCCGGTAGTGAGCTTATTTTCTGGCGCCGGCGGTCTGGATATTGGATTGGAGGAAAGTGGATTCCACACTTCCGTTTGTATAGAATATGATTCGGACTGCCGAGAAACTCTTCGTTATAACCGTCCTGAATGGAAACTACTTGAAAGCGGCGTAAAAGTTACGGATGGAAGGATCGCGAAAAGAGTTCCCGGAGATATCCGAGATATTGAGGTAGAGGAGGTTTTTGAACTTTCAGGCCTAAGTCAAGGTCAGGCGGCACTTGTTGTAGGAGGTGCACCTTGCCAACCCTTCAGTAATATTGGAAAAAAACTGGGAAAAAACGATGAAAAGAACGGTGATCTGTTTTTAGAGTTTGTAAGGTTCGTAAAAGGCGTTAGTCCAAAAGCATTCATTTTTGAAAACGTTGTCGGAATCACACAGCAAAAACACTCGGATGTCATCAACTATATGATCGATAAATTTAAGGGTTTGGGGTATGGTATTTCATATTCCATTCTCAATTCAGCCGATTATGGCGTGCCGCAACGAAGAGAGCGTTTTTTTCTCATTGGTATAAAAGGCATCGATAAACCTCTTTTCCCGTTACCCACACACTTTAAAGACAAGAAAGTTTACGCAGAGTTTGTTCAGAAACATAATCTGCCGGGGTACCCGTTCAGGAAATGGGTTTCGGTCAAAGACGCATTTAAAAAATTGCCGAAAGCGTCGGAAAATCGCGTTGATTATGCTTTAATGAATCTTTCTGAAATGGTGGTTAATCGTATGAAACACATTCAGCAAGGCGAGAATTTCAAAGTCCTTCCAATGGAGCTTCGTCCGAATTGTTGGAAAAATGGAAAACACCAAGGCAATGACACTTTCGGACGAATTATAGCCGACCTCCCATCATGTACAATAAGAACCGCAGCGTATAATCCCAGTAAGGGACAATACATTCACCCTTTCGAGAATAGAGGATTAAGCACTGTTGAGATGGCTTCATTACAATCATTCCCGTTTGACTGGTTTTTTAGAACTACGGGAAGAGATAAAGTAACGTTAGTAAGCGGTGGGAAACAAATCGGCAACGCAGTTCCTCCATTATTGGCGAGGGCTCTAGGGGCAGCAATAAAAAAGCAGCTTTGGACTATTGAATTGAGGGAATCAGAATATCTCGAAAAGAACTCTGTGCTTGCCGAAGGGAATTGACCTCGAAAACTTCATCAACCGCAGCTTGTGGGACACTCGACACAATCGTGATTGAGTGTGTAGCTACAGTTTGCAGTGCAATTCGATCCGGATCGGTCAGCTTCGTGCTAATAGCGTAGTACTTTAACCCCGGAGGATTCAAAATCCATTTTCTTGTCTGAAGGTGCGTATATATCGCCTTCATCAGACTTCCTTCGTGAGAAATTTGCAACCTGCGGTCAGGACGTAGAGAAGTTTTCACAGATATGTAACCTATTACCTCATAGAAACTGCATCGCCCTATAAAATGCGTATATAGGCTTTCAAGAAACCTGAGCGAACTAGGACTGAAATTTTGATGATGATTAATTTCAGGGAGTAACTGTCTTGCTAGGTTTCCGTCTATAATTACAAAGTCCGGATTAGAAGTAATCAGCCTAACGGATGAACTTTCACGCACTTTGCGTCGCAAGTCTTCTATTGTCTCATTAAGGTCAGCTTCATACAACCTTGCAACGTCAAACTGACTAATGTTAGGCATAAGCACGGCTAAGTTCGCAGTCGGGCTCTCACAGAATATGTTCCAAGCTGTTATTGCAAGTAGCCACTCGTACCAATCACCGTGCACGTTACTTAAAGCGCCAGTCGAAATCGACGGCTCCCGATGTCTGACCATTTCGTCCAACTCCGAAAAAAGTCTATTTAGTGATTTGTCGGGATCGGGCAAACTACCATTTAACAAATGATAAAAAGCTTCATCCTTAATAATCTGATAATTCCCGTTTTCAAGATTTCTTATGTATGGCATCCCCTCTCTTTTTTAAAATTGCCTCCTCTACTTGTAAAACACAATTTTCTATATTTTTCGTGACATCTTTCCCCCAAAATCTCAAAATCGTCCATCCATCTGCTAAAAGAGTTTCGTTAACCCTCTTATCTCTTAACATGTTCCTTTCAATTTTCATATGCCAAAACTCTTGATTTGACTTATGATCATTTTTCCTCACTTCCCAATCCTTTCCATGCCAGAATTCACTATCAACAAAAATTGCAATCCTCAAATTCCGAAAAGCTATGTCTGGTGTCCCAAAAATAGTCCGATCGTTTCGCCTGTATCTGTAGCCAATAGCAAAAAGCGCTTTGGCTAATGCACTTTCAATTTTGGAGCCTTTCCCTTTAATTGCCTGCATATTTCGCCGACGTTGCTCCGGGGTAAGCCTGTCCATTGATTCTGTAATGTTATCTTGTGAAGCAAGCCAAAATGCTATACGGTAATCCTTGTCACCGGTAAAAGTACTAAGTATTCTTCAAATCTTCTCGTCTCAATGTCGGTCCCAGCCACGTCAAGCCTAACCCCCGCTGCGAGAAGTCTGTTATGAAACCGTAAGTCGCGCAAAGTCGGAGAAATTTGCGCAGCGCCGTTACGGGAAACCCTGAGTCCCTGAGCAGTCGAGCACCTTAGAAACAACGTCCATTTACCAACGACTAACTACTGGCTACTCTCAATTGCCCACTGAATGGGATCCCTCCTACGTCGGGAGGACAAACGAAGTGGGGTAGTGCTCGTTCGTTCATAAATGGAAGGAATTACTGCCAACTGCCAACTCCTACAAAACCCGCTGCGCAAACGTCTCTGACTTTGCGCAATACCCCCTTAACACCACATTCACACAAAAAATCCTTACATTCGCAGGCGCTTTAAATAAACGCCTCCCATGAGTGTGAAGTTCCCTGAATATGACGGGCTTGACCTGCCCAAAACCGCTGACGACGTACTGGCTTTCTGGAAAGACCAAAACATCTTCGCGAAAAGTGTTTCTACCCGCGACGGACAGCCGCCGTATGTGTTCTTCGAAGGGCCGCCGTCGGCCAATGGCCTGCCGGGTATCCACCACGTCATGGCACGCGCCATCAAGGATATTTTCTGCCGCTATAAAACGCAGAAGGGCTTCCAGGTAAAACGCAAAGCGGGCTGGGATACGCACGGACTCCCCGTGGAACTGGGCACCGAAAAAGAACTGGGCATCACCAAAGAGGATATCGGCAAGAAAATCTCGATTGCCGAATACAACGAGGCATGCAAACGCACCGTCATGCGCTATACCGACGTGTGGAACGACCTCACCGAAAAAATGGGCTATTGGGTCGATATGGACGACCCCTATGTCACCTACGAGCCGAAATATATGGAGACGGTGTGGTGGCTGCTCAAACAGATCTACGACAAAGGCCTTTTGTATAAAGGCTATACCATACAGCCGTATTCACCTAAAGCGGGCACCGGACTCTCCTCGCACGAGGTCAACCAGCCCGGCGCCTACCGCGATGTGACCGATACGACAATCGTGGCGCAGTTCAAGGCCTTGGCTGATACGCTGCCCGACTTCCTGCAAGGCTTCGGCGACGTGCACTTCCTGGCCTGGACGACCACGCCCTGGACGCTGCCGTCGAATACCGCACTGACCGTCGGCCCGAAAATCGACTATGTGCTGGTGAAGACCTTTAACCCGTATACCTTCGCCCCGATCAACGTGGTGCTGGCGAAGAACCTCGTGGGGAAACAGTTTGGGAAAAACTACTTCGAATCGACCGAAGACGCCGATTTCGAGCAGTTCACCGAAGGAAGCAAATCGATTCCGTTCCGCATCCTCACAGAATTTAAGGGTATCGACGCCGTGGGCATCCGCTACGAACAATTGCTGCCCTACGCCCTCCCTTACCAAAATCCGGAAAACGCCTTCCGCGTGATCGCGGGTGACTTCGTGACCACCGAAGACGGTACCGGTATCGTGCATACCGCCCCGACTTTTGGTGCCGACGATGCCAAGGTGGCGAAAGAATCGACGCCGGAAGTACCGCCGATGCTCGTGCTGGATGCATACGGAAACCCGGTGCCGCTGGTCGACCTGCAGGGGAAATTCACCTCGCATATGGGCGACCTGGCCGGAAAATACGTCAAGAACGAATACTACGAGGCGGGCACGGCGCCGGATAAGTCGGTCGACGTCGAGATCGCCATCCGCCTGAAAGAAGAAAACAAGGCTTTCAAGGTCGAGAAATACGTGCACAGCTACCCGCACTCGTGGCGCACCGACGAACCGCTGCTCTATTACCCGCTCGATTCGTGGTTCATCCGGATGAGCGAGGTGAAAGAACGGATGTTCGACCTCAACGACACCATCAACTGGAAACCGAAAGCAACCGGAGAAGGGCGTTTCGGAAACTGGCTGAAAAATGCCAACGACTGGAACCTGTCGCGTTCGCGCTATTGGGGCATCCCGTTGCCGATCTGGCGGACGGAAGACAAATCGGAAGAAATTCTGATCGGATCGGTCGAAGAGCTGTATACCGAAATCGAGAAATCCATCGCCGCCGGCCACCAGCAGGAAAACCCGTTCGCGGGCTTCGTAGCCGGTGACATGAGTGCCGAGAACTATAAAAAAGTCGACCTCCACAAGAACATCGTCGATGCGATCACGCTGGTGTCGCCGTCGGGCAAACCGATGAAGCGCGAAGCCGACCTCATCGACGTGTGGTTCGATTCGGGTGCGATGCCGTATGCGCAGTGGCACTATCCGTTTGAGAACAAAGACAAGATCGACAACAGCACCGATTTCCCGGCCGATTTCATCGCGGAAGGGGTCGACCAGACGCGCGGTTGGTTCTATACGCTGCACGCGATCGGCACGCTGGTGTTTGATTCGGTGGCCTACAAGAACGTGGTGTCGAACGGACTCGTGCTGGACAAAAACGGGCAGAAGATGTCGAAACGCCTCGGCAACGCCGTCGATCCGTTTGCGACGCTGGCGGAATACGGTCCGGATGCGACGCGCTGGTATATGATCGCGAACGCCAATCCGTGGGACAATTTGAAATTCGATATCGAAGGCGTGGCGGAAGTCCGCCGGAAGTTCTTCGGTACGCTCTATAACACCTATTCGTTCTTCGCGCTCTATGCGAACATCGACGGGTTCTCGTATGCGGAAGCGGAAGTGCCGTTGGCGGAACGCCCGGAAATCGACCGCTGGATTTTGTCGGAATTGCACTCGCTGGTGCGGGATGTGGACGGTTTCTACGCCGATTACGAACCCACCAAAGCGGCACGCGCCATTTCGGATTTCGTGCAGGAAAACCTGTCGAACTGGTATGTGCGTCTGTGCCGTCGCCGTTTCTGGAAAGGCGAGTATGGGCAAGACAAGATCGCGGCCTACCAGACGCTGTATACGTGCCTGGAAACCGTAGCGAAACTCGGTGCCCCGATCGCGCCGTTCTATATGGAAACGCTTTATCGCGACCTGAACAATGTAACGGGAAAAGACGCGTTTGAGAGTGTACACCTGGCGGATTTCCCGCAGGCTGTCGAAAACTTTGTTGATAAAACACTCGAGAGTAAAATGGCTAAGGCCCAGACGATTTCAAGCCTGGTGCTGTCGCTGCGGAAGAAAGAGATGATCAAGGTACGCCAACCGCTTAGAAAGGTAATGATTCCGGTACTTGACGCGGTGCAGCGCGCTGAAGTCGAGGCGGTTTCAGACCTCATCAAGGCAGAGGTAAACGTGAAGGAAGTGGAGCTGCTGGACGATGCTTCGGGCATCCTGGTCAAGCAGATCAAACCGAATTTCCGGACCTTGGGTCCGCGTTTTGGAAAAGACATGGGATTGATTTCCAAAGAGATACAAACCCTGTCGCAGGAGCAGATTGCGGAACTCGAGCGCAACGGGCAATTGCCGCTTGTTATTTCGGGAAATACTGTAATTTTAACTTCCGACGATGTGGAAATCACCTCGCAGGACATCGAAGGCTGGCTGGTTGCCAACGCGAATGGACTGACGGTGGCGCTCGACATTACGGTAACGCCCCAACTGCGGAACGAGGGAATGGCAAGGGAACTCGTCAACCGCATCCAGAACATCCGGAAAGATTCAGGCTTCGAGGTCACCGATAAGATTCGCGTGACGTTGGGCCACAACGAGGCGCTGGAAACGGCGGTGCGGGAGAATGAGGCCTACATTATGTCGGAAACACTCACGGAAGCCCTGACATTCGGGGAGGCCGCGGGCGGAACGGAAATAGAATTTGACGATATCAAAACAACCATTGTAATAACAAAATAGCAGAAATCATGACAGATGAAGTGGTACGCTACTCAGACGCCGACCTGGCCGAGTTCAAGGAGATCATCTTAGCGAAAATACAGAAAGCCCAGGCCGACCTCGACCTGATCAAGAGTGCGTATATGAACGACCTCAACAACGGTACCGACGATACGTCGCCGACGTTCAAGGCTTTTGAGGAAGGAAGTGAGACGATGTCGAAAGAGGCGAACTCGGCGCTGGCGATCCGTCAGGAGAAGTTCATCCGCGACCTGAAGAACGCGCTGTTCCGTGTGGAGAACAAAACATATGGCGTGTGCAAAGTAACGGGCAAACTGATCAGCAAAGAGCGCCTGAAGATCGTGCCGCACGCGACGATGAGCATCGAGGCGAAGAATTTGCAGCGGTAAGACCAAACTAAAACAGAAGCATTCCAAATTCCGGTTCTACCAATCGGGGTTTGGAATTTCGTTTTGAAGGGACGACAGTACATTTTCCCATTTGCTAATTCGCCAATTCGCTAATTTTCTAATTACTTTTGCCCGGTTATCCGCATACTATGTCGTTAAAGAAAGCCTATCTCATCATCTTCCTTGTGTTGCTTGCCGACCAGGTGTCGAAAATCTACGTCAAGACCCATTTTATCATCGGTGACGCGGATGCAGTCGAAGTATTCAGTTGGTTCAAGATCCAGTTCCTCGAAAACGAAGGAATGGCCTGGGGTGCGAAGATACCGGGTGATTATGGAAAGCTGATCCTGACGTTGTTCCGCATTTTGGCGGTGATCGGCATCGGCTGGTGGCTATGGGATTCGGTGCAGAAAAAGGCGTCGAACTTTCTGATCGTGGCCATTGCGCTCATCTTTGCCGGCGCGTTCGGCAACATCATCGATTCGGTGTTCTATGGTGTCATCTTCAACGAAAGCTTTAGCGAACCGGCGACACTCTTTTCGACCGACCCCTACGGATCGCTCTTCCACGGAAGAGTAGTGGATATGCTCTACTTCCCGTTGTTCGAAGGTCGCTTCCCCGAGTGGGTGCCAATCTGGGGCGGTGAGCCATTTAAGTTCTTCAATGCCATCTTCAACCTGGCCGATACGGCGATTTCGGTGGGTATTGGGATTTTGATTGTGTTTAATAAGAAGGCGTTTCATAAATCATGACCCGTCGGCCGTTATGACGAAAAACGACATACGGCTCCACTACCGGGCACTCCGCGCCGCCCTGACGCCGGAGCAACACGGCGCCGACAGCCTGTCGATTGCGAACCAATGCCTGTCACTTCCCATCTGGAATGGGCACTACTACCATCTGTTTTTACCGATCGAACGTTTGCGGGAAGTCGACACCGAACCGCTGTTGCACCTGTTAGCGGGCAAAGATAAATCGGTCGTGGTGTCACGTAGCGATTTTGACACGGGTGCTATGCAGCATTTTTTATTGGAAGACGGCGTCCGGTTGCGTGCGAATGCCTATGGTATTCCGGAACCGGAATACGGCACGCCCGTTGCTACGGATGCGCTTGACGTGGTGTTCGTGCCGCTGCTCGCGTTTGATGCGAACGGCCATCGTGTGGGATATGGCAAAGGCTTCTACGACCGCTTCCTCGCGGAGTGCCGCCCTGATACGGTAAAAGTCGGGCTGTCGTTCTTTCCGCCCGTGGCGTC
>DATGXZ010000176.1:0-2381 GCA_035298445.1 Flavobacterium sp. | reverse complement strand
GGAAAAGAGGTAATAGACACTTCATGTGAGTTGGTTTGGTGACGCAAAGTTGGTGTTTTGGCAACGCTTCCAAAAATAACGTTTTCCGAATTGTCTTTTTTTGGGGATGAATTGTAAATTGCCGCCCGAAACCAAACCAACACATGCAATCACGATTCTTCTTATTGCTCACGTTGTTCGTGGGTACTCTTCAAGCGCAGGTCACCTTCGATCCGGGTGCCATCACCGACGCCTCCGGCAAGACGTTTACCTGTCTTATACGCAATGAAGGATGGGTCAGCAATCCGGAGAATCTGACATACAAAATAGGGGAAAATGGCGACGTTCGATCACTTACGCTGAGAGAGATAAAGGAATTCCATATCGACTCGATCGTCTCGTACGTAAAGGCAAAAGTAACCCTTGACATGTCTTCGCCCAATGTAGGGTACTATTCCAAGAAACGTGACCCGGAATGGCAGGACGCCGAAGTGTTACTGAAAGTATTGGTCGACGGCGATAAAGCGCGTTTATATGGATGGCGAAAAGGCAACGTACAACGGTTCTTCTACGCGACGTCAGCGGAGGGTCCCATCGTGGCTCTCGTCTACAAAAAATACGTCATCGAGGAAAAAACAGGCGTCAACAATCATTTCCGCGAACAACTGCGACAACTCCAGAAAACGGTAGGAACCGACACCGATCTAAACGTTGACGAAATATCTTATGATACACGAGACCTGACCAAAGCCTTTGTCTTACTCAATGGCATATCGGCAAAAAAAATGACCAAAACAGAGAAAGGCGATTTCAATTTACGAATTGGAGCGGGTATAAGTCTGGCGCACGTCGACTACCATTCTACTTTCGGAAGTGCCCAATTCGAGCCACATACGAATGCCTACTTTGCATTGGAAGCCGAATATATCTTCGAGTTCAACCGCCAAAAATGGGCCGCTTTCGCAGGTGTTGGCACTACGAGTTATAAACCCGGATCTGTAAGCGTGTTGGAAGAAAACGATACACGCATGCACTATGAAGTAATCGAGGTTCCATTTGGTGCCCGCTATTACATGTATCTGTCTAAACGCTCACGACTGTCGTTGGACTTCGGTATAACAGCCGCATTCCTGCGACACGGCGAATTCGAGGATACCTATGGCGGTCTACAGATGGAATCAAGCGTCAATGCCTTTGTGTCGGCCGGTTACCAATGGAGCGTACTCGGCCTCTATGTACGATACAACGGCCAGCGTGAGCTGGTGGACTACAATAGCGATACCGTAAAATACAAAAGCGTTACGATGGTCGTTACGTACAAACTCTTCTAAGATATGTGATTACTATTATTACTATTTACGTGCGTCACAACAAGCCTATACGCCCAGGTACGCTATGAACCCGGTTACTTTATAGACAACAACGGCAAGCGCACCGATTGCCTGGTTCGTGATATCGGCTGGTTCTACAGCCCGAAGAAAATGGAATACAAACTGACGGAAACCAGTGAAAGCCAAACAATCGGTATTGACGATTTCAGCGCATTTTCGGTCGGAGTAACAAAGTTCGAGCGGTATACAGTCGATATCGACGTTTCCGGATCAACTGCGCAGACACTAAGCACCGAAAAACAACCGAAATGGGAAAAACAAACGGTCTTCCTCAAAGTGGTGGTAGAAGGTGAAACCACGCTTTATTCTTATGCTACGTCAAGCACCCTGCGCTTTTTCTATGCCAGGAAAGGCGAGACTCCTGTGCAACTTGTCTATAAGGAATACCTAAAAGACGATAATTCAATCGGTACCAACAATTTCTTCCGTCAACAGCTTTTCCTACTCGCTGGGAGCCCAGCTTCTGATAAAAAGGCAATCGAAAAACTGAACTATACAGAAAAAAGCCTCTCTGCCTTTTTTCTTTCCCTTCATCCGCAGGCGACCTCGACAGCCGCACCGGTTGACAGGCGAAGTGTCGGGAAAACCAATTGGCAGTTCCGACTCAACGCTGGCGTATCGTTTGCCCGGTTAGAAGGCTCGGACTACGACAATACCTTTCCCTTTTCGGCACCTGTCACCACCCCGGTTGTGGGTTTTGATGCCCAATATACGCTTCCGATGGGGCGCAATAAATGGTCGCTTTTCGTATCCCCAAACTTCGAACGTATCAATCAGGATAACGACTATACCCATCAGGCCAAACCGGTAAAGGTAAACAGTCATATCAACAGGCTACAGGTTCCGTTTGGCGTACGGCACCACATTTTCTTTACAGATACCAACGCCGTTTTCTTTGGTGGGCAACTCAATTTCAATATCCCGTTTCGTTCGTCATTTGCTGTTGAAGCGCCGGGCTCGGTGCCCGACCTCAACCGCTCCGCGATCCCCGTTGGCAAAACGATTTCATTC
>DATGXZ010000175.1:0-4999 GCA_035298445.1 Flavobacterium sp. | reverse complement strand
GGTAAGCCCGGATCCGTTGACAGGATGAACTTTGAAATAAAAGCCAAGGCGTTCGCGATCGGCGAACTTATTAAAGAGGAACGACGACTCGCACGCTTAACGCAACAGGAGCTTGCCGACAAAACCGGCACGAAAAAGAGTTTTATCTCCCGAATCGAGAATGGTCATACCGACATACAACTCTCCACTTTATATCGTTTACTTGAAATCGGACTTGGCAAGAAGGTGTTGATTTCGATTGTGTAGAAAAAGGAACCTCTCTTCCTAATCACTTTTTGCATGACACTCAACTGGCCCTCTTTTGCGAAACAAATAACCGGAACCTACATCGAGGGTTCATACGGCCGTTCCGACCGGGTAGAGCTACCGTATAGAAGTTGGACGATTCGATTCGATCATTACACCCATCAAGCTCTTGCAGGAGGCGCTTCATATGAAAGTACGGTGACTCGCATTTGTGCCGAGGTCATGTCGCGCGATGGATTTCGCTTCCACCTACACAAACAGGATGTCTTGTCAACACTAGCTACATTTTTTGGAGCCCAGGACGTGCAGGTTGGCGACTCCGACTTCGATGCTTACTATGTCATTAAAACCAACCATGAGCGCCAGATACGACAGTTGCTGACCACAGAAATCCGACAGGGTATACGGAGACTAAATTTGAAACACCTCCAGACCAGTAGTCAAAAGGGCATCTGGGAAGACGAACTGCCCGAAGGCCACTTCGACCTCGCCGTCTATCTGGATGAAACTCCAACCAACACGGGATATCTACTGAATATCGGTCTATTGATGGGCGACCTTCTCAACTGGTTATACGATATAGGTGCTATTGAAGGTAGCGTAGATTAGACATAGCGCATATTAACACTCAGGTCATGGAAAACCGCGGTTTGAAGGCGGTGATTTCAGTATCTTTCCCATTCAAAAAGTATAACAATGCCTGCATCCGAAATTATCTCTTCCCGCCTTCTCCCCTTTCCCGTCGCGAAGGTATACGAAACCTTTTCGAACCCTGATTTGCTGCAAAGATGGTGGGGCCCCGAAGGCTTTTCCAATACGATACATGAATTCGATCTCCGTCCGGGCGGACGCTGGCGGCTTACCATGCACGGACCCGACAAAGGTCATTATGAAAACGCCTCGACGTTTACTGTGGTGGAAGCCCCGTCACGGGTGGCATGGACCCGCCAATCACAGCCGTTATTCGACATGGAGATCCTGTTTACGGAAATGGATGCAGATAGCTCGACCATCACCTTTAGAATGTGTTTCGAAACCGAAGAAGCCTGCGCCAAAATCCGGCCGTTCGCGACGCCTAAAAACGAGGAAAATTTCGACCGGTTGGAAGCGCTGCTCCGCAATCTGTAATTTTTGTAAGAAAAAAGAACTTCCTGTGTTTGATAGGGTATATTTGTTATATTTGCGAAACGATAGTAAACTATTCCCTAACCAAAACAAACACACATGATTGATCGTAAATTTTTCTTTGACAGTATTAAGCCCACGCTGTTCGCTGGGAAGTTCAACCAGAAACAAGTAGACGGTATGTCGGCCATCCTCGATGAATGGGATGCCAAGCACGCCACTTCTGACATCCGCTGGCTGGCGTATATGCTGGCCACGACCTACCATGAAACCGGACATACCATGCAACCGATCGAAGAATGGGGTAAAGGAAAAACCTATGCGTATGGCAGCCGCGTAAAAATGGCGAAAGACAAAGCCGGAAACCGTATTCCGTATACCGACACCACAGAAATCTTCTACGGACGCGGTTTCGTGCAACTCACCTGGTACGAAAACTACGATAAGGCAGGTAAGAAACTCGGACAGAACTTCCTGCACAATGCGGCAGGCGTGATGGAACTCAAAAACGCCACCAAAATCCTGTTCCTCGGAATGACGGAAGGTTGGTTTACCGCCAAGAAATTGTCGGATTATTTCAACGCCACGACGGAAGACTGGAAAAACGCCCGTAAAATCATTAACGGTCTCGACAAAGCCGAACAAATACAAGGTAATGCACTGGCATTCAAAGCCGCGATTCGAAAAGCGGCATAATAAAGTAAACGTAAAGGGAAGGTCGGTTTTTGCCGGCCTTTTTTTTTTGAAGAAGTCCCTGAGCGCAGGAGCACCTTAGCACCCCAGCCTAACTCCTAACTCCTAACTCCTAATTCCTTTCCCCTTTCTCCCTCTCCCTCAACATCCGTTCAATCCGTTTATCCGGAATCAGCCACATAATCGCCACACTCACATAGAGTAATCCCGCCACTAACGGAATACCAATGTAAACCATCAGGATGGCAGTGAGGTAGATGATAACAGACGCCGTGCCTTTGAGATCATTACCTACCGCTTTCTTCAATAGGGAATTAGGCCCCTGGTCGGCGATAATCGTCTTTTCAAGTATGTAATAGGCGACACCCGACATGAGTAGCGTGAAACCGTAAAAAATGAGGGTGAAGTCATCAAAGTGTTTCTCGCCCATCCAGGCGGTCGAGAAGGGAACCAATGACAACCAGAACAATAAGTGTAGGTTGGCCCACAGGATGGCACCATTGACACGGGTCATACTGTGGAGCATGTGGTGGTGGTTGTTCCAGTAAATCCCGATATAAATAAAACTGAGGATATAGCTCAGGAACACGTGGTAATGGCCGAGTAGGTTTTCCAACGTGGCATCACCCGGTACTTTTATTTCGAGTACCATAATCGTCAGGATGATGGCCAATACCCCATCGCTGAAGGCTTCGAGACGTCCTTTGTTCATCGGCTATTGAGATTTAAACATATACTCCATTCCTACATGCCTGGCAACATCCAATCAGATGCGACCGTAATACATCGCCTTTACGATACCATCCGAAAGTCCGATCTTCGGCACATAAATCTGCCGCGCCCCACTCCATTTCATCGCGTTCAGGTACACCTTAAGCGCCGGTATGATCACATCAGCCCGGTCGGCGTTGAGTCCGAGTTCATAGATCCGCTGCTCGTACGTCATCGCGTTCAATTGCGAGAACTGCGCATTGAGCCAGAGATACGATAACGGCTTGTCTTGCAGTTTGCCCGACATCTTGAAGATCTTGTTGATGTTGCCGCCCGACCCGATCATCGTCACCGGTTCATGGTCGACCACTGCAGCACGTATCCATTTTTCGATTTCCTGCCATACTACATCCGTCACCATATTGTGCAGCAACCGCACGGTGCCCACCTTAAACGAACGCGACGCCACGATACTGCCGTTGGCAAAGAGCGAAAATTCGGTGCTGCCACCGCCCACGTCTACATACAGATACGATTGGTCGGTCTTGACCAGATGGTGCAGGTCGGTGGAAGCGATGATGGCCGCTTCGGTCTTGCCGTCGATGATCTTGATCTCGATATCGGCCTCACGCCGGATGCGGTCTACCACTTCCTGCCCGTTATACGCCTCACGCATGGCCGAGGTCGCACAGGCCATATAGCGCTCGACTTTGTGCACCTTCATCAACAGTTTATACGCTTTCATGGCGTCGATCATCCGGTCGATGGTCTCGTCACTGATCTCGCCCACCGTGAACGAGTCCTGCCCGAGGCGAATCGGCACCCGCACCAGCGAGCTTTTCGAGAATTGGGTTTCCTTTCCTTCCTCTTCAATGATGTTGGCGACCAAAAGTCGCATGGCGTTCGAGCCAATGTCGATGGCCGCGTATTTCCGGATGTTGAGCATGTATGGTGTTTCCTATTTTTCGATGGTATCCTGCGGAGCCGTCGCCTTTTGGGCTTCATACTCTTCCAGCAGGTGTTGGTAATAGCGATAGGTTTCGAGTTGCGCACGGAACACCGCATTGCTGCCCCGTGGCCGGTATTTATTGTCGAGTTTATCCGAATGGAGACGTGCCTTTACGTTTCCTTTCCAACCCGTATCGAAATTGCCGATGAGTTCTTTCTTGATGATCGGGTCGTAAATCGGACAGGTAACCTCTACCCTTCCGTCGAGGTTGCGCGTCAGGAAGTCGGCCGATGAAATAAATACTTCAGGATCGCCGCCGTTGGCAAAGATGAACACCCGCGAATGCTCGAGGTAGTTGTCAACGATACTGATCGCTTCGATATTCTCACTCATGCCCTTCACTCCCGGAATCAGCGAACAGATACCCCGTATCTGCAACTGTATCTTCACTCCAGCCCGACTCGCCTCATACAGCTTGTCAATCATTTTGATATCGCCCAGGCTGTTCATCTTCAGCTTCATATAGGCGGGTTTGCCCAGCTTGGCAAACATGATTTCCTTCTCGATCAGTCGATAGATACGCGTGCGGGTGTAATGCGGCGACACGATCAGGTGCTTATACCGGTGGAGACGGTAGTTCACTTCAAAGAAATCAAACACTTTCGACACGTCTTTCAGTATCGACTGATGGGCCGTAAACAGCGTCACATCCGTATAGACCCGCGCGGTCGATTCGTTGAAATTTCCAGTCGAAATAAAACCGTAACGTCGCACTTTTCCTTTCTCCATCCGCTCAATCATACAGACCTTACTGTGCACTTTCAGTCCCTTGATACCAAATATCAACTGAATGCCTTCCTGTTGCATCTGCTCGGAATACGAGATGTTGGTCGCCTCGTCAAAACGGGCCTGAAGCTCGATCTGCACCACGACTTTCTTCCCGTTCTTCGCCGCGTTGATGAGGGAACTGATGACCTGTGAATTCTTCGCCAGTCGGTACAAGGTGATTTTGATGGATACCACCTGCGGATCGAGTGCGGCCTCCCGAAGGAATTTGATCAGGTAAGAAAAAGACTGATACGGCGCGTTCATGATATAGTCGCGTTCACGGATGCGCTGCAGGATGCTTCCTTCGAGCGTGAGTCCGGGAACGGGCAACGGCGGATTGGCCTTATACAACAAGTCATAGCGCCCGAGGTTCGGGAAATCCATATAATCGCGGCGGTTGTGGTAGCGTCCGCCCGGGATGATACTATCGGTCGATTCGATGTGCAT
>DATGXZ010000174.1:0-6516 GCA_035298445.1 Flavobacterium sp. | reverse complement strand
TGTCATCGTGCACGTACCCTGAAGAGCGGCAGGCGCCCGCTGCGAGACCTGGCCGAAGGATGCGAAAGCAAGTAGTAAAAAAAGGCAGGTAATTCGATACATGGCATATAGTTTATACCACCAAAGATACCGCCCGGCCTTCTGTTGATTTTACGGGAAAACCGCATGAAATGTTAAACCCGGCCTTAGACCGGGTTTTCTGTTACTGTTCCGAATGACTCGAAGTCGTCGTGAAGTCGTTTCGCCTCCTGAAGGCGTTTCTTATGCACCACATAGACGTCCGGTATGCTGTCGTGCATGCCGCGTGCGCCATTGAAAAACGTGAGGAAATCAAACGGGATAATCCGGCAGAAGGTTCGTTTGATAATGGTGCCTGTACCCACGCGATCGCCGTTATAGTCTACGACGATCGTGCCTGTTATCATTTTGCCCACCGTTTGTCCGCTGATCGACTCAAAGACTGCGTAATAGATCAGGCTCAGCACGAGGGTAATCAGTGTATCCGTCAGGGTTGATATTTCCTGCGTCCACGACAGCCAGGAATCATCGCCTGTTACACCCGCTATGAAACCCAGCATAAACATCAGAATGAGAATCACCGCATACAGCACCAAACGGTCTAACACAGCGTGGGCAAAACGGAGCCAACTGCTCACCAACAAATCTTCTGTAACGATATACGGCTGCCGCATCCTTCAATCCTTATGACCCACACATCTCACAATCTTCCGGACCGGCGTTCTTCGAACGCTCGAGCATGGCGCGGAATTCCTCGGCCGACATCGCCTCATTCTCCTCAACGGTAACCGCCACGGCAGCCGGTTCAGCCACGGGTTGTTCTTTTTTGTCGTTGTTGAGGGTAAACTTGATGGCATCCACCGCCGATTTCGTACGCAGGTAGTACATACCTGTCTTCAGGCCTGACTGCCAGGCGTAGAAGTGCATCGATGTGAGTTTCGCATAGTTCGCGCCTTCCATGAACAGGTTGAGCGATTGCGACTGGTCAATGAAGTACCCCCGCTGGCGTGACATGTCGAGAATGTCTTTCATCGACATCTCCCACACGGTCTTATAAAGGTCTTTGATATCCTGTGGAATCTGGTCAATGCTTTGAATCGACCCGTTGTTCCGCATGATTTCCTGTTTCAGTGTCTCGTTCCAGATGCCGGCATCCACCAGGTCTTCGAGCAGGTGTTTGTTGACGACGATGAACTCACCCGACAACGTACGACGGGTATAGATGTTCGACGTATACGGTTCGAACGCCTCGTTGTTCCCCAAAATCTGTGACGTAGAAGCCGTTGGCATAGGCGCCACGAGCAGCGAGTTGCGAACACCGTGTTCCATCACTTCCTTACGAAGCGAGGCCCAGTCCCAACGACCCGACAAATCCGAATCTTTCAATCCCCACAGGTTGAATTGGAACTCCCCGTTTGAAATCGGCGATCCCTCGAATGTCGAATACGGTCCTTCCTCCTTCGCCATTTCCATAGAGGCCGTAACGGCGGCAAAGTAGAGCGTTTCGAATACCTCCTGGTTCAACTGCTTTGCCTCGTCGCTGGTGAACGGCATACGGAGCATGATGAAGGCATCAGCAAGACCCTGCACACCCAACCCGACCGGACGGTGGCGCATGTTCGAATTCTCGGCTTCGATCAACGGATAATAGTTCCGGTCGATCACCTTGTTCAGGTTGCGCGTCACACGCTTCGTGACGTCATAGAGTTTCTGGTGGTCGAACTTGCCGTTTTCGACGAACATCGGCAGCGAAATCGACGCGAGGTTACACACGGCAATCTCGTCCTTCGAGGTATACTCGATGATCTCCGTACACAGGTTCGACGAACGGATCGTACCCAGGTTCTTCTGGTTCGACTTGCGGTTGGCCGCATCTTTATACAACATATACGGAAGTCCGGTTTCGATCTGTGATTCCAGGATTTTCTCCCAAATCTCACGCGCCTTTACCGTTTTACGTCCGCGGTTCTCCGCTTCGTATTTCGTATACAACGCATCGAATTCCTCGCTGTGTACGTCGTAGAGACCCGGACACTCGTTCGGGCACATCAACGTCCACAGGCCATCTTCCTGTACGCGTTTCATGAACAAATCCGGGATCCACATCCCGAGGAACAGGTCGCGCGTACGCATCTCTTCCTTTCCGTGGTTCTTACGAAGGTCAAGGAAGTCAAAGATGTCGGCGTGCCATGGTTCCACATAAATCGCAAACGACCCTTTCCGCTTACCGCCTCCCTGGTCGACATAACGTGCAGTATCATTGAACACACGCAGCATCGGCACGATTCCGTTTGATGTACCGTTGGTGCCACGGATATACGATCCGGTAGCGCGGATGTTGTGGATTGAAAGTCCGATACCACCCGCCGACTGCGAAATTTTCGCCGTTTGCTTCAACGTATCATAGATGCCGTCGATCGAGTCGTCCTGCATCGCCAGAAGGAAGCAGGAAGACATCTGTGGTTTCGGTGTACCAGCGTTGAAAAGCGTAGGCGTGGCGTGGGTGAAGAACTTCTTCGACATCAGTTCATACGTTTCGATCGCCGAATCGATATCGTCAAGGTGAATTCCCACCGACACCCGCATCAGCATGTGCTGCGGACGTTCTACGATCTTGCCATTGATTTTCAGCAGGTACGAGCGCTCAAGCGTTTTGAAGCCGAAGTAATCGTAACCGAAATCACGCGTATAGATGATAGCCGAGTCAAGACGTTCGGCGTTCGCCATGATCACTTCGTAGGCCTCATCCGACACGAGCGGCGACGCCTTGCCCGTGCGTGGGTTCACGTAGTGGTACATATCCGACATCGTCTCAGAGAACGACTTCTTGGTGTTTTTGTGCAGGTTCGACACGGCAATACGTGCCGCCAACTGGGCATAATCAGGGTGCGTCACCGTCATGGCAGCCGCGGTTTCAGCCGCCAGGTTATCGAGTTCCGATGTGGTTACGCCGTCATACAATCCTTCGATTACGCGCATGGCCACCTTTACCGGATCGACCAATTCGTTGAGCCCGTAGCACAACACTTTAACCCGTTCCGTGATTTTATCGAACATCACCGGCTCCCGCTTGCCGTCTCTTTTTACTACATACATACGCTTTTCCCTTTAAAGATTGGTAATTTATTTAGGTGGTTAGTTGTCTTTGTTTTGGCGCCTTTTCCGGCTGTCCGCTTTAGCTTTCTTGCCCCAGCCTGTTTTTGGCAACGGCTTCGCCAGCTTCCTCCGGTCGCGGTCGCCGCCGTGCAAAAACAAGGCTTTTGCTGCGAAAGGCTACCGCTTCCATCCGGGGCGGAAATATTCTTCATTCAAATAATCGGAGACCGGAAACGTGTCCGGCAATCGGCGGATACGCTAGAAATCGGCGTCGAACGTGATTTTTTGTGAGTCGGCATCTTTTGACAACACGCCGGCTTTCTGGTATTCCGATACCCGCTTCTCGAAGAAATTCGTTTTCCCCTGCAGCGAGATCATGTCCATGAAATCAAACGGATTGGATCCGTTGTACACGCGGTCGCAGCCCAGTTCCACCAACAAACGGTCGGCAACGAACTCGAGATACTGTGTCATCAGCGCCGCATTCATCCCGATGAGGCTGACCGGCAATGACTCGGTAACGAATTCCCGCTCAATGTTCAATGCATCCACGATAATCTCCCTGATACGCGCCTTCGGCACTTTGTTCACTAGGTGATGGTTGTGGAGGTGTACGGCGAAATCGCAGTGAACACCTTCGTCACGCGAGATCAACTCGTTTGAGAACGTAAGTCCGGGCATAAGGCCGCGTTTCTTCAACCAAAAGATCGAGCAGAAAGCCCCCGAGAAGAAGATTCCTTCTACTGCAGCAAATGCGATGAGGCGCTCGGCAAACGAATCCGATTGTATCCAGCGAAGGGCCCAGTCGGCTTTCTTCTTGATGGCCGGAAACACTTCGATGGCATGGAACAACTGGTCTTTCTCCACCTCATCCTTTACATAGGTATCGATGAGCAGCGAGTAGGTTTCGCTGTGGATGTTTTCCATCATGATCTGGAAACCATAGAAGAACTTCGCCTCCGGATACTGCACCTCATTCACGAAGTTCTCAGCGAGGTTCTCGTTCACGATGCCATCCGACGCTGCGAAAAACGCCAGGATGTGCTTGACGAAATATTTTTCATCCGCCGTCAGCTTGTTGTTCCAGTCGTTGAGATCCTGGTGCAGGTCGATTTCCTCGGCAGTCCAGAAACTGGCCTCCATTTTCTTGTACCATTCCCAGATATCGTGGTGTTTGATAGGAAATATTACAAAACGGTTCTTGTTTTCCGTCAATATCGGTTCAATCGCTGCCATTTTTCGTGTGTCTTTTGGGGTTGTTGCGAAGGGTTTCTTCCCTCCGTTTCGACCTTTACAAAGATTGGCAATTTTGCACCCGAATGAAAGCCAAACTTTTCCACAATCGGGCGTAGTTTTTAACAACGGGGTTTTTTTCCGACGGAAATAAATTAATTTACAAATAACTGTAAATGAATTATTTGCAAATTGTTACGAAACTGTTTTCGAACCGATTCAACACCGCCGAACCGCCCAAAAACAAAGCGATTTCGCCCAATTCAGGGGACCGTTTCCCCATGCCCGAAACTGGCACGTGCGGCAACCAACATCCCTTATTTATATCCAGTTTACGCAGTAACAATTTCGTAAAGCGCGCTCGACTTCATTTTCCTTTTAAACAACCTTCCCATAGGATAGCCGTAACATCATGGCAGTAGTTTTACACAACAAAAAACTCACCATGAAAAACACTATTTTTCCACTGATCGGCGCAGCTGCCCTGCTCGTCGCAGGATGTAATGACGACAACGGCCCCGGCGTCAACAAGAACATCGACTTTACTACCACTTCATCGGTACCGCCTTTGGTGTACCCAATGACCGGATTCGAAGACATGGAGATCACCACCCTGATTTCCAGCGAAGACATCCTTCCGGAATCACCGAACTTCGTGTATGGTGCACAGCCGGATGGCGCCGGACTTATGAAAGACCCAGACAGCGATGGCTACATCCTGATTTCCAACCACGAAATCCTGAAATCGGTATCGCGCGTGTACCTTGATAAGGCTTTCAAACCGGTTAAAGGCGAATACATCGTAGACGGTATCGGCGGTATGACCCGTTTGTGTTCGGCTACGCTCGCAACGCCGAGTATCCATGGCTTTGGCCCTATGTTCCTCACAGCCGGCGAAAGTGGCGAGGAAAGTCTGGTGCACGGCATCGATCCGTTTAGCCCGACAAGCGATCGCGCCCGCACAGACCGTGTGCTTCCGGCCCTTGGCAAAGCCTCAATGGAGAACGCCGTTCCACTTCCGAAAGGCGTTTATGGCAACAAAACAATCATCCTCATCGGCGAAGACCAATCCTACTCTTCCGCACACACCAGCGCCGGTCAGCTCATCATGTATGTCAGCAACACCGTGGGCGACCTTGAAAACGGCAAACTGTATGTACTGAAGCGCAATGACGGTAACCAGGTCGAAACCGCTATAACAGTAGGTACTGAATATCCGGTCTCATGGGTCGAAATCCCTAATGCGAAAAACCTCACCGGAGCGGTCATCAATACTACGGCCAACAGCCTGGGCGCAATTCGCTTCTCACGTGTGGAAGATGTCGACTACCGCAAAGGAAGCAAGTCGAACAACCGCGAAATCTATTTCACCGCGACAGGTCAGGCAAGCGCCGGCCAGCCGGTTGAAGGTTATACGATGTGGGGACGCGTCTACCGTCTGAAAATGGACGCCAACGATCCGTTGAAAGGCGTTATTGATCTTGTAGCCGAAGGCGACAGTACGCCGGGAACAGGCCTTATCAATCCTGATAACCTTTGTGTGACCGAAAACTTCGTCTACATCCAGGAAGACGGCGACAGCTACTATACGGCCGCACAGCACGACTCTTACATCTGGCAATACAACATTGCGAGCAAGGCTTTGAAGCCGTGGCTCAACATGAACCACAAACGCAACGATGCCGCTTGGAACAGCCGTTTCAACCAGACCAACGAAATGCGTTATGGCAGTTGGGAATATGGCGCGATGATTGACATTTCAGACATCATTGGCGTGCCCAACACCTTTATGGTGAACATCCACCCGCACACCTGGCAGAAAGATGCCTTCCTGAATGCCGACGGCAGTGGCACGAATACCAATAAGGAAGGTGGCCAAACCGTTATCATCCGCAACGTAGAACGATAGTACACAAACAACTATTTTACCTTAAGCAACCCCGGCCCCATGGGGTTGCTTTCGTTTACAATATGAAATACCTCTCCTTTTTTATCGCCCTGTTTCTATGCTGCGGATGCCAAAATGAACCCCGCAGCCTGACCGTAAAAGAAAGCCTTCTTCGAAACATCGATTCGCTTGAATCGGAAGTGGTTCATTTCCGCGACCTGGCGAAACAAGGTGCAACGGAAGCCGAACTCACCGGCGCGTTTCGCAAATGCCGGCTCCTG
>DATGXZ010000173.1:0-3849 GCA_035298445.1 Flavobacterium sp. | reverse complement strand
ATCCAACACGCGGATTACATCAGCCGGAGCAATCCGGAAGAGGTCATCGGCGATAAGGATATCGATCTGTTGATCAACCAGGTACACAAACTGGCGATGCTTCCCGGAGAAGAGATCATACACGTACTGCCACAGGAATTTAAAATCGACGGGCAATCCGAAATCAAGGAACCGATCGGTATGTACGGCGGACGTCTGGAGTCGAGCTTCCACGTCGTAGTCGGACAGGCGTCGTCTATCCGTAACGTAGGTCGCTGCGTGCAGAGCGCCGGCATCGAACTGTCTGGTTTGACGCTTGAGCCGCTGGCTTCCGCCGACGCCGTCCTCAGCCAGGAAGAGAAAGAAGCCGGTGTAGCCCTGATCGATATCGGAGGCGGCACAACGGACCTTGCGATCTTCAAGGATGGTATCATCCGCCACACCGCGGTCATTCCGTTCGGCGGTAATATCATCACCGAAGACATCAAGGAAGGTTGTTCCATCATCGAGAAACAGGCGGAACTCCTGAAAGTGAAATTCGGTTCAGCCTGGCCAGGTGAAAACAAAGACAATGAAATCGTGTCGATTCCCGGACTCCGCGGACGCGAACCGAAAGAGATATCGCTGAAAAACCTGTCGAAGATCATCCACGCCCGTGTGGTTGAAATCATCGAGCAGGTATTCAATGAAATCAAGGCATACGGACACGAAGACCCGCGCAAGAAGCTCATCGCCGGTATCGTATTGACAGGCGGCGGCTCGCAATTGAAACACATCAAGCAATTGGTCGAGTACATCACCGGAATGGATACCCGCATCGGATACCCTAACGAGCACCTCGCCGGCAATTCAGATGAAGAGTTTTCAAGTCCACTGTATGCTACAGCCGTCGGACTCGTCATGAACAGCATCCGCAACAACACCTGCAGCGCCATCCCAATGGTGCCGGTGGAAGTGCAGAAGCCGGTCTACCGCGCGCCCGAACCGGTGTACCAGCCGATTGCCACGCAGCCTGAGCCAGTGGCCGAAACACCAGTAGAGCCAGTGGCGCCGGTGTTGGATACCAAGCAGGTAGAGACTACCGAAACCAAGATCAGGCGTTCCTTTTTCGATAAGTACGTCGATAAAATCAAGGAATTCCTTGACAATGCAGAATAACACGACTAGCCAAATAACGGGGGGATAAAAATCAAGAGAGCAAGAATTTAAACCAAAAAGTATGACCAGCAACTCAGAATTTGGAAGTATTTCATTCGATCTGCCTAAAAACCAGTCGAATGTCATCAAAGTAATCGGCGTAGGCGGTGGGGGAAGCAACGCGATCAACCACATGTTCCGCCAGGGTATAAAAGGTGTTGATTTCATTATCTGCAACACCGATGCACAGGCCCTGCAGAACAGTCCCGTGCCGAATAAGATACAACTGGGTGTTACCCTAACCGAAGGACTCGGGGCCGGTGCGAACCCAGAAGTGGGGCAGCAGTCGGCGATCGAAAGCATCTCGGATATCGAGAAAATGCTCGACAGCAACACCAAGATGGTCTTCATCACCGCCGGTATGGGGGGTGGTACCGGAACCGGTGCGGCTCCTGTCATCGCACAACTGGCCCGTGAACGCGACATCCTGACCGTGGGTATCGTGACTATCCCGTTCCAGTTTGAAGGCAAGGTGCGCCAGGACCAGGCCATGAACGGCGTCGAGCGCCTGCGCAAACAGGTCGACTCGCTCATCGTCATCAACAACAACAAACTGCGTGAGGTATACGGTAACCTGGGCTTCAAGGCCGGGTTCTCGAAAGCCGATGAAGTACTCGCAACCGCTTCCCGCGGTATTGCAGAGGTCATCACGCACCACTACACCCAGAACATCGACCTGAAAGATGCCAAAACCGTACTGTCGAACAGCGGAACGGCCATCATGGGATCGGCGCTCGCCAGTGGTGAAAACCGCGCAAAAGAAGGGATTGTCGCCGCTCTCGACTCTCCACTGCTCAACGACAATAAAATCACCGGTGCCAAAAACGTTTTGTTGCTGATCGTTTCGGGTAGCCAGGAAATCACCATCGACGAGATCGGTGAAATCAACGACCATATCCAACAGGAAGCCGGCTACAACGCCAATATCATTATGGGTGTAGGTGAAGACGAAAGCCTGGGCGACGCCATTGCCGTGACCATCATTGCGACGGGCTTCAATGTCGAGCAGCAGAACGAAATTGTCAATACCGAGCCGAAGAAAATCATCCACGCGCTGGAAGACGAACAACGCATTACGCACAACCTGACCCAGAAGACGCTCACGCCATTCGACCTGTCGCTGACCGCCGAGCCGGAAGTGAAAGAAGAGAAGATCGTGCACGACCTGATGGAAGAGGTAACGGCCCGTGAGACCAAAATCGCGATGGACATCATCGCCGCGGCGGAAATAGTAGAAGCGCCAAAAGCGGAACCCGTATTCGAAGTCGACCTCGTGCCGACCACCGAGTTCATTAAAAACCTCGATGTGACCTTCGAAATCGTATCGCCGGCAGCCTTCGCCAACGATTTTCTGTTCGCCCCTGAAGTAAACGACATCCGGGTGAACGAGCCGAAAACCGTAAAACAGGAAGAAGACCAGTTCACCTTCTCTTTCGACCTGCCGGTAAGCAAGCCCGAGCCTGTAGCGGCCCCACCGGCCCCTGTGGCAGAAGACCGTATGCTGTTCGAACTCTCGGCTGAGACGCACGATATCACCGTGAACCAACCGGTGCAGGTAGTGCCGATGACCGAACTCAACGAAACCGGTGTCGTTCGTTATTCGCTTGAAGAGTACATGGAGATAGAGAACGCCCTTACCGATTCGAAGCCGGTTGCGAAAGTAGCCGAAGAACCGGAAGAGTTGAAAATCACAATGAAAGAAGTGAACTGGGGAAGCGAATTCGCCAGCATCAACGAGAACGTATCGCCGACCGAAATGTCGATCGAAGAGGCCAACCGTCTCCGCGCTGAAGAAAGAAGGCGGAGGCTGAAAGAATTCAACTATAAGTTCCACAACAACCCGTCACGGTTGGAGGAATTCGAGAAAGAACCGGCGTATAAGCGCATGGGACTTGACGTGACCTCTACGCCTGACCAAAATAGCAAATCCCGTTTGTCATTGGGGCTCGACAGCAACGACGACATCCAATTGCGTTCGAACAACTCGTTCCTGCATGATAACGTGGATTAACTAACTCAAACCTTTTTGCTAATGACCCGGGACCTGCGTTCCGGGTTATTTTTTTTACTTTTGCAATGGATTTTGGGAAGCATGGCACCCTTGCTCCGATTCGCGGGACACGACCGGCTATCCGCTATAGCTTTTTCGCCGTCGCGCCGCATCACGCCCGACGTATAGGGGCGGCTCAAAAGGCTGCCGCTGCTATCCGGGCTAGCGGGAGCTGCCTGTTCCAAAACCACTTTACGAAACACAAAACGACAACGATATGAGTCTATCCGAGAAAATCATGGTTGAGATCAAAGAAGCCATGAAAGCAAAAGATACCGTAAAACTAGAGTCGCTCCGCGCGGTGAAGTCGGCCTTGTTGCTGGCCCAGACCGAAAGCGGTGCCAAAGCCGAAATCTCACCCGAAGAAGAGATCAAACTGCTGCAACGCCTGGTGAAACAGCGTCGCGACAGCGCAAAAATCTACACCGAACAGGGCCGTCCCGACCTTGCGGAACCTGAAATCGCGCAGGCTGCTGTCATTGAGCAGTTTCTACCCGCACAGTTAAGCGAAGCCGAAGTAGAGGCAGTCGTCGCCAAGATCATCGCCGAGACTGGCGCCAGCGGAATGCTCCTTGGTTTCCTTTGATGGATTCACCCTCACCTTGCCAGTCACCTTTCACACC
>DATGXZ010000172.1:0-3170 GCA_035298445.1 Flavobacterium sp. | reverse complement strand
TTATAGTGTTATTTTTGTACTAAAACCCGGCTGTTTGAAAGTCTATTTCCTTGGTACTGGCACCTCACAGGGTATTCCTGTCATCGGAAGCGATCATCCGGTGTGTAGAAGTGCCGATCCGCGTGATCGCCGCCTTCGTGTATCGGTCTGGATACAGGTGGAAGACGTCTCACTCGTCGTCGACTGCGGCCCCGATTTCCGGCAGCAGATGCTCACCTCTGGTTGCCACCACATCGATGCCCTTCTCTTTACCCACGAACACGCCGACCACACCGCCGGGCTTGACGATATCCGTCCGTATAACTTCCGGCAGGGCGCCATGCCGGTGTATGCCCATCGTCGTGTACTCGACAATCTGGAACGCCGCTTCGACTATATCTTCGAAACCGAAAACCGGTATCCGGGCGCGCCGTCGGTCGAAACGTATGAGATACGGCCAGGGACATCGTTCCAGGTCAAGGGGCTCGACATCCTTCCCATCGATACGTTGCACGGAGACTTGCAGGTGTTCGGGTTTCGTATCGGCGATTTTGCTTATTTGACGGATGTGAAGACGATCGAACCAAGTGAAATGGCAAAACTGAAAGGAGTAAAGGTGTTGGTCGTAAACGCCTTACGCATCGAACCCCACGCTACGCATTTCAACCTCGAAGAAGCGCTGGCCTTCATCCGACAGGTTGGCCCGGAGCGCACCTACCTCACCCACATCAGCCACCACTTCGGTTTTCATGCCGACGTGCAGCAAATGTTGCCGGATGGTGTATTTTTGGCCTACGATAATTTAGAAATCACCTTATAACATGAGACGTTCGCTGTATTTATACCTGTTTATCATAGCCGTATTGATGAACCTCTTCACCTATATGTATTTCACCAAAATGGCGCCCGCCGCTTCGTCGCCAAACGCTGACGCCTCGACGACCAACTGCAAAAAATGGGAGGACTCGGTTACGGTGCTGTATAACAAATGGCTGGACGGAGCGTATTTTGATCTGGAGGGTAACCAGCACGCACAGGAGTATTTCGACAACCAAACAACGCCCAATGCCCTGACGCATGATCAGGTTCCGCCGCTCGTCATAGGGAAACTACTCGATTATAACGATGCCCGCGAAGGAAATAAATACACCGGCTACGAACCGATGGACGGCCAGAAGTTCATCATCAACAAAGCCAAAGTGCTGAACCACCGCTGGATCATCGCCGATTTCAGCAACGGCTCCATTTGGGGTGAAGCGCTGATCAAATACTTCATAAACGACGACAAATCAGTCGATTTTGAGCTGGTAGAGTCGGTTATTTATCCTAAGGAAATCGTACAGACGCAGTAACGCAAGGCCGGCTATGAAGGTCGCGCGTCTTTACTTTCGCGTACGTTCCAGCCAATCCCGTAAATCGAAAAAATTCTGGGGGGCCACACCATGTCCTACCGGATATTCCCGATATTCATTCGCAACGCCCAATTGGTCGAGCGCCGGTTTTGCCTGCCGGGCCCAATCGACCGGAATTACCTGGTCGACACTGCCGTGTGACAGGAAAAACTGTAGGTGGTCAAAGGACTGTTGTTCAAAATCCCCGGTCATGAGCGCCGTATTAAGGTAGCCGCTCAGCGCCGCCACCCGTCGGATTTTAGCCGGATACGACAACGCCACGGCATGGCTTAAAATACTTCCCTGGCTGAAACCGATCAGCGTCACGTCGTCCGGGTCAATGGGATGCTGGGACAACAGTTCGTCTAGGAACGCCACAATGCGATCACGTGAATCACGGGCTTCGTTCTCATCCGAAAACTTTTCCGGGCCCCGGTCGAAGTAGATCGTATACCACGCAAACCCGCCGTATCCGGTAGAGTAGGGCGCGCGGGCCGATACCACATACGCGTCCTGTGGCAATTCGCCCGCAAACGAAAAGAGGTCTTCCTCGTTGCTGCCGTAGCCGTGCAACAGCAACAGCAAAGGGTTCTTATCTTTGGGCGTGGACGGTTTTCGGATCAGGTGGTACAGCGACATCAGAGGTTTTTAAAGAATTTTTGGAAAAAGGCACCCAACAACGGAACAGGCGTCATCCGTCCGGCTGCGGCTGAGAAAAGTCCGAACGACCACAGCACCCCTACGAAAATATACATCGAAGCCGTAATCATCCAGTTGTCGAAGTTGCTCACTATCAGGCCCAGTGAGACAAATACAATTGAAAGTCCCAATGCCTGCCGGATATGGAACGACGCGAACTTACTGCGGTCCTCACCGGTATTTATCGACAGCGCTATCAATACCCCCACAATCAGGATATAGGCCATAATCGCGGCGCTTTTTCCCGACGGTTCCTTAGTGGCCATTGACAACGAGTTTTTGCTGTGCATACACGCCATACACCTGGCCCTTCATCGGTTGGTTCAGGAAGATGGCGTTCTTCGATTTCGACAGTATATCCGTCGCCGAAAACACGCGTTCGCCTTTGGTGGTAAACAACGTCAGTTCGGCTTGTGCACCCACGGATACTGTCGGTCGTGGAAGACCAAAAGCGTCCCTTCCGTTAACGAGCTTCGCGACGATTACATCCACAGGCAGTACGTTCAATAAGGCGCCGAATGCGCTTTCGAGTCCGATGGTGCCGCTCTTCGCGAGGTCGAACTCCAGTTTCTTCAGTTCAATATCCAGCGGGTTGTGGTCAGAGGTAATCATATCGACGGTGCCATCCAAAACCGCTTCCACCAATGCTTTACGGTCAGACTCCGTACGAAGCGGAGGGGTGACTTTATAACGCGTATCGAACGAATCGAGGGCTTCATCCGTCAATACCAAATGGTGCACCGTCACGCTACACGTCACCTTCAGTCCCTTGGCCTTGGCTTCGCGTACGAGCGCTACCGAGCGGGCCGTTGACAGGGTCGGAAGGTGCAGACGTCCGCCGGTGTATTCCAGTAAAAAGAGGTTACGCGCCACCTGCAGCTCTTCCGCCAGGGCCGGAATGCCCTTCATGCCGAGCCGGGTGGCCACGATGCCTTCGTTCACAAATCCTTTTCCTTTCAAGTACGCGTCCTGGCAGAAGGCAATCACCCGTCCGTCGAAATCCTGCACATATTGCAGTGCTGTTTTCAATAGGTTTGCATTGTCGAGGCTTTTGCCATAATCGCCAAACGCTACGGCACCCGCGCGTTGCATATCGTAGAG
>DATGXZ010000171.1:0-8260 GCA_035298445.1 Flavobacterium sp. | reverse complement strand
GTCGGATCTTGTAATCCGCTGCCCGTCGCGTTTGGGCAATAAAACCGGCACTTTGTGGATACAGCCATTTCTTTCCGAACTGCACCGCGGCCGGGAAGTTATAGTCGGGACTTGTGCGATCGGAGATATAGGTTGGTATTTTTAAGCCTTTTACGGCCAACAATACCAGTGGATTGAAAAAATCACCGAACGTGAGAATGACGTCTGGGCGAATATCCCGAACGTTCCGGCGGATAAACCGAAGCAGAAACGGGTAAAATGTCAGTTTGTTCACGATAGACGACGAACGGGTTTTCTGAGGCTCACGAACGTGAATTCCCGTGTTCATCCGATAAAAAGGCTGTCCTTTCAGGCAGGAAATATAGAAGACCTCATAGCCCTCGTCATCGAAATAATTCGCGAGTACGGACAATGCCCGTTCGATGCCTCCCATTTTTCGGGACGGTGCTACGATGCAGATACGGGCTTTTTTACGTTCTTTTTCCATACTGTTGGGCAAGGGTGGCGGAATCTACGAACTGTACATCCGGCCATTTCTTCTGTACCGAACGAAGCAACCGTCCCAGTTTGTCGAGATTTTCATCCCGCAGGGAACGGTCGAGCCGACCGGCAAAATTGATTCTGTGCGTGCCTATCACGGCTGGCTTTCCCCAAGCAAAGGCGATACCGATGCTTTCCATTGCTTTGTCCACCCAATCGGTGCCGCGGTTCAGCGAAGGCTCGAAAAGGCCGTTCCGGCTCAAATAGGTCTGGCCTGCGTTATTGCGCTGGCCGTTATAGTGGTAGATGCGTTGGAATTCAGTGGCGCCGGGCTGAGGCGAAAACTGGAACTTCGAACCCTGAAGCGTTGAAACTCCGTTCTGTTGCATGACCGTCTCAACTCCGCTGTCCCACACATAACAAGGTGCAATAGCCGAAGCAGACGGAAAGCCGAAAACGCGCTCGAACAGTTCGAGTCCGTCGGCAATCGACTGGTCTACGAACCGTCGGTCTTCAGGTGCATCGCAGTCAAAAGCTGCCATTAGGTTGGCCCTGCGATTTGAGGCGTTCTTATAGTCGATTGAAAAACACTTCAGGTCAAAAGCTTGCCGAAAAGCCGCATTCTCATCCTGCAGCAAGCGCATCCACAGCGGAACGTTCAGGTGTTCGCGGGCGTGGAACTGCGGAAAAAGCGTTCCTTCTTTAATGCCCTCCTGAAAATGGCTGAAAGCCTGATGCTCGCCATACTGTTCATAGGTGGTATCGAAACGTTGGTAGTGGTAATCGCGAAAGTCGGTGGCCCGGATGGCATCGAAGTCAGGATTCGCCATCACGGTATTGGCCGTCAGCACGGCCGGACGTCCCTGAAGGTCGCGCACCGAGGTAAGTACCTCCCGAAGCCGGAGGAAGTCGTCCGCTGTTTCAAGTGTATCGTAGCGTGAAAAAGGATCAGCAGCGGAAATCAAGCCCTTTCGCAAGAGGGCGGTCTGCTGTTCGGGCCCAGGAATGCGGATACTGCCCCAGTCGTCTGACTCGAGTACCAGAAACCGTCCTGACAGACGCGGTCCTTTGACATTGACGATATGTTTCTTCAGTTTTCCGATCATTTCGGACGTGTTTCGAGTATATGTGCACCTAACTGGGCGCTGTTCATAAATTCGACGTTGGGCCAGCGTTTGGTGACGGCCTTTAGGATGTCATCGAGCAGTCGCAGGGTGTTGTCGCGGTTGTCGACGCTGATTCCTCCCGAATAATTGACCCGGTGGGAATTGAGTACGGCCGGCTTGCCCCAGCGAAAAGCGGTTTCGATGCTCGCCATACACGAAGACACCCAGTCTTCGTTCGGGTTCCGGCTGGGTTCAAACATGACGTTTCGTCTCCAGAACGTGATGCCGTCGGCCTGGTCACCCCAAAATTTGTGGATTAATTTGCTGTTGCCATCATTTTTGGGCAGGAAGTAGCGACCGCATTGGTTGAACCGAACGCCACTGCCGTAGAGCACGGGGTTCATGTGGTCGCCCATGACCGAACTGGAGGCTACGAACGAAAGCGAACGGAAGCCAAATACCCGCTCAAAGAGGTCGAGTCCGTCGCGTGTGATATCCTCTATTTCTTTCTGGTGGACTTTATCTTCATAATCGAAGGCCGCCATATACGACGGCACGTGGTCGTTGTCGCCCGGAACGCGCAGGTTCAGTAACGCTTTGTTTTCGAACGCGAGGTCTTCGGCAGGCGATCCGGCGTTGAGGGCATGCATCCATTTCCGGACATTGACGTGCTCGCGACCGTGGTATTGCGGATACAGCATATTCTCGCCTATCCCGTGTTTCTTCCACAACGCCATCACGTTGTTATGGTTGGGATAGGATTTGTACGTTTCGGTAATCGGTTCGTAAAAATACGACTGGCGACCGCTCTCGGCAATGCGCGCAAAATCTGGGTTTGCGACCACAGCATCGGCGGTTATGACGGCCGGATTTCCGTTGCAGTCGCGGTTGGATGACAGCACTCCGAACAGCAGTTCAAGATCGTCGTTACTTTCGAGACAGTCGTTTTTGACGAAGTAATGGTCTTTGACGGGAAGGCCAGCTTTCACGAACTTCTCGAACACTTCTTTTGAAGGCGTGCGGATGGAGCCCCAGTCATCGGATTCAATTACCAGGATGCGTTTTTTGGTTGACCATCCCCTGTAGTTGATATAATTGGAAATGAGGGATCTTTTGAGACCTGCGATCATGTTGTTTCGATTCGGGATTTGATGAGTCGGGCAGGGTTTCCGCCGACGATACTGTATGCTGGGAATTCTTTTGTAAGGACGGCACCCGCGGCGATGATAGTCCCCTTGCGGATGGTGATGCCGGGCATGATATAGGCACCACTGCCGATCCAAACATCGTCTTCGATGACGGTTGGGCCATACTTCCGGTAGCCCTGTTTGCGCATCGGGATGTCGGTACGGGAAAACTCGTGGTTGGAACTGAAAATTGTCACGTTGAGTCCCATCATTACATCCTTCCCAATGATGATGTTATCGGGCACTTTGGCGTTGATCCCAATACTGGAATTATCGCCGATACAGATGTTGCGTCCATTCCCAAAACGGGCGCCCTGTCCTACGTTGACATTAGTGCCGCATTCCTTAAACATCCGGCGTGCCGCGAAATACCGTATCTTCTCAGACAATGGGCCGAAAAACGGCACGGTAGAATGGGGTAACCCCCGAAGGAAGATGTAGTACGAGTAAAGGGCGAGATTGCGGGTGATCTTCTTCATATCGTTCAATTACGAACCTCCGATCGGAACCGGACCGGAGAAATGGTTCAAAAGTACGGTGAAAGGATATAAAAGCCACGTGTTAATGTAGCCTTCAAGCATCTTAATCGTTACCAATTTGTAAAAAATGAACGCAGCAGCCGTGAGGTAAAACAGCACGGTAGTCGGCCTACGCGGATTCGTAGCGAAGAGGTAAAACAACAGCATCAGGATCAGCCCCATCAGGATGTTCCGGAAACGGTCACCAAATGATGGTACGTTGATGGTAAAGGCGTTTATGGCCCATAGCATCAGGATGAAGAAATACATGTTATGTGCTTTCTCATCGAAATCGAAAGCCCGCTTGAACCTTGAAAAAAGAAGAGTGGCCACCAAACTGTAGAAGAGGAGTGGCGTACGAAGCTCGACGAACCATTGCCGGGTCCGTTCCATCTGCCCTTCGATGTAGTGATCGGTTGTATAAGCCGAGAAGTGGTCTTCAAAGTCACCACCGATACGTGACAGGTAATCGTTTACCACCGCAATACCCGTTTCAGAAAAGATCGTACCGCCGATAATCAAGACAAATAAGACATATTCGGCGCGCTTGATGCGGAACACTGGCTTTAGCAGGTTGAAAAGCACTCCAAGGATGTTGAGGAAGAGAAAGGCCTGGTGGATGAAAATCGTCGAAAACAAGAGCCAATGGTACTTCAGTTTACGCTCGGCCACAATTTTATAGTAGGCATAGGCAAACACCCAATACGCCAGATAGAACCGCCCGTTGATGACACGGAAGAAGATGACATAAATGCCAAAAAAGACCAGGAACACGAGTGCTTTAAAATTCCGCTCTTCTTTGTTGTGCTCGTCGTATATCTTCAACAACGTCAGGATAATGGCACGCCACGCAATGAAATAGACGGCGGCGGTCACACAATAGCACACGGCGACGTCGGTCGTGAACCGGCTGACCAGAAACACGTTCAGGTTGAAGAAAATCTCAAGTCCGCTGATCCCGCTGAGTGCGACCCCACCCACAAATTCGTTGAAAAACTGAGTACCCGTCACGCCGCGAAGGTGGTCCATCCGCACCTGGTAGAGGGCGATGTCACCCTCATCGTACGGAACGATGATGTAGGCCCCCAACATAAAGAAGGCAAAGATCACGACCTGGTATTGCCACTGCCGGATTTTACGCGCGGCTACGACCGTCGAAAGCAACGGGAACGCGAAAAAGAAAAGAAGTAGCAGTACAAGCATCGGTTATGGTTGCGGTACCCGTTTGGCGAGTATGCGATACGAATTTAGGTAATATACAATAGGGAGAAGGTTCTTCCAAACCAATCCCCTTGGTGATTTCTCCATTTCACGATGGTAGATCGACCAATATTTCTCTTTGATTACATCGGTGATGAGGAAGTGTTCTTCTGCCATTTTCCGGGCAAACTGCTGCGCCTCGGCAAGAAAATCGGGATCGTTCACCAATTTTGATGCCGTCGCCACAATAGCCGCTTCGGTCTTCCCTTCGACCTTGCCTCTCGGTGAAAAATTCCGTTCGAACAGCGCAGGAAGGGTTTCCGCATCGATTAAAACCGGCAATACCATATCGCTCAGCGGTGCGAATACGGGTAGTCGGGCCGACATCGCCTCCATGGTACCGCGACCCGTACCGATCACAGCATCGGCAGCATATAAAAACCGTGAGGCTTCCCTTGTGTACTCGGGCGTGTTATATAATTCGAGGGTTACATTCGCGTCCTGGGCGGCTTTGCGGATTGTCTCCAAATACGATTCTTCTTCCACCACACCGATTACGATGAACTTCACTTTTCGATTGGTTTCAAGTCGTCGTATCAGTTCAATACCCTGTAAAATCGACCCACTGTAGGATTTACCGATACGCGCCGTACGCATGAACGTGAACGTCTCGGGGTCTTTCTTCAACAGGGCTTGCAATGCGTTTGTATCGTGTTCACGTTCGAATACCCGATTGGGAATGAGGTGCAGGTCGGATTGGGCGAAGCGCGGGTTCTTTTGAAAGGATGCCAGGTTCTCACGGCTGAATAAAATCACGGTACGCAGCACCTGGGCTACGGAAAAGCGTTCATTGGCGCCCCCACATCGGGTGTGGATGATCCGGGTGTTGCGAAAAATCGGAAGCATCATCATCAACAAAGCGGTGCCACCGTCGTAGCAATGCACGATATCGGGCCGTGTTCCCTTCAAAATCTTCCGCAACTTTCGGTCTAATGAAAGAAAGGCATACCATTTGAATTCCAGGTTGCCGAGGAATCGCGGATGGTCTTTGAGAATCGGGCTGGTCACATTCCCAATCGACACAATATCGATTTCAATGTCTTTGTAGCCATGAAGCGCGCGGGTAATGTTATTCAGTGAATGAAAATGTCCACCCGAGCCTTTCCCGAAACCGCTAAGCATACAGAGTACCTTCATAGCCATCAGATAATTCGTTGTTCTACTTCCAGGTCGACGCCAAACTTCTCTAACACACGGGCCTTTACTTCTTTGATAATCGCGATGATATCGGCTCCGGTGGCATCTCCTACATTGATAATGAAACCACTGTGTTTTTCCGACACCTCGGCACCGCCGATGCGAAAGCCCTTCAACCCGAGTTCATCGATCATCGGGCCTACGAAACGACCCGGCGGCCGCTTGAAAACACTGCCACAATTCGGATACGTCCGCGGTTGTTTGGCCCAACGTTTTTCCTTTATATCTTCCATCTTCTCGCGTATCGCCTGCGGGTCACCTTTTGCCAGACGCAACTCTGCTTCAAGTACGACCGTATCGCGATTGTCCTGAAAATAGCTGTTGCGGTAGATGAAGCCCATGTCCTCCTTTTGCATCGTACGGATGGTTTGGGAAGGGATGTGGAAGTACGTAACGTTCACCAAAACGTCTTTGATTTCCTCGCCGCTGGCGCCAGCATTCATGGCAACGGCACCGCCTAATGAACTGGGAATATCCCAAAACACTTCCATCCCGGTGAGGCTATGGTCGCGGGCGAGTTCACTGATGTGCTCGAGTGTGGCCCCTGCCTCGGCTTTGATGGTTTCGCCTTCAATAGTGATAGCGTCGAAATTGCCGTTGAACACCACGAACTCGTCGTCATACGCCGATTTGGAAAGCAATAAGTTATGACCGCTTCCAATTACAATACGCTGGGGTTGGCCTTCTCCGAAAAGCGAGGCAACATCAGCACCAGTTTCGGGGAAATAAGCCCGTCGGCATACCGCCTTAACACGGTAGGCATTGTATTCGGTAAGGTCGAAATTGTCTTTTACAATCATTTCTTTATTTTATTGAGCAACTGGCCGAAAACAGCGAAGTCACTTTTTCGGTAGGTAAGTATGGTCTTTATCGGCACGTTGACCGTTTTGCTGTAGAAATGCAGGAACAGTAATGCAAGGATTGAGTAACTGATCGTCGACGAAATAGCCGCGCCAACCGCGCCATAACGCGGAATCAGGTAGAGGTTGCACAGGACGTTGATCACCAACCCCGGCACCATCGCCCAAAGCGATGTACTCGGACGTCCCTTGCCTGCCAAATCCATGTTCATTACCTTGAAAATGGTGAGCAAGAGCACGCCGGGCGCCAACAGCCGAAGCACCGGTGCGCTGCCTGCGAACTGCGAACCGAACAACAGCGAGACGATAAGGTCAGAAAACACCACCAGTATCAAGGCAGCGAAACCAATGAAGATAAACGATAAACGAAGCAACTGCGCGACCTTCAAAGAAAAGCCGGCATCGTTCTTTGAAACAGCACTTCGTACGAACACGATGGTACTAAGCAGCATCGGAATCTGCCAAAGCGCCTGTATGAAGTTCGCGCCCTTGGTATAAATACCCAATTCCTGTTTGGTGCCGAGTCGCTCGAGCATGATGACGTCGAACCTATAATTGAGGTTGATGACAAACAGCGCAATGGCGTAGGTGAGTCCGAGTCGCAACAATCCTTTTACAATCACCCAATTCACATCAAGGCTGATTGCATCAACGAGTTTATTGCGCGGAATCAGCAGCGCGAACATAAACAACGGTCCGCCAATCATAGCAATCAGGTAGCCCATGATACCCATATGGAATACGATGAGCAACACCGCGGTCAACAACAACGTGATGACGCCTGGCACCCAGTTGATTCGGTTGAACTTGGCAATTTCATTCTTACCAAGAAAGAAACCGGCATTATAGGTCGTAAACAGGGTAAACGGAATTTGCAGCAGGGCCATGATGACGTAAAGCGTATTATCGCCCGAGCTGGTAAAAAACGTAATCAGCAGGTAACAGGTGACAAGGGAAAAGACTGAACTGAAGATCCAGATCTGCGCGACGGCCTTTTTGATATCCCGCTCATCATAGACGCCTTTTCCCATGAAGTAGGTCGTCGATTGCTGGATACCCAGCGAGCCGATACTAATGAAAAGGCCCGGATACACCAATAGCGAGGCGATGATACCATTTTTTTCAGGATCAAGCCAGCGTGCAGTCACGATGGTCGTCAAGATGCCTGAAAAGAGCACGACGCCTCGCGACACTCCGACCTGGAACAGATCCTTTAAAAATGCTTTCATTTCTTCTTATTAATAATCTTACACGGTATACCCGCTGCAATGCAGTCGTCGGGTACATCGATATTTACCACGGCATTTGCGGCTACTACCGCGTCCTTCCCCACCGTAATCCCTCCGATGATGATAGCGCCGGCATACAGTCGGGCTCCGTCACTGATGGTAGGATAATCTTTGTCGCCGTCACGCCCGTGGCTGCCAAGTGTAACATTCTGCCAAATCCGGACGTTGTTGCCGATCACCGAATGGGTGCCGACCACGATTCCGATGGGATGAAGGAATTTCACGCCTGTGCCGATTTTCGCCGAGTACGCGATATCGCAGCTCCATCGGTACATCTGCCGGTTCTTCAGCCAACGGCTGTAAAGGCGCAGTAGCGGGTTTGGACTTCTGCGGAACCGTTGACCCAACCGGATATTGACCATG
>DATGXZ010000170.1:0-13577 GCA_035298445.1 Flavobacterium sp. | reverse complement strand
AGCGCGGCACCTTCTCGCACCGTCACGCCGTGGTGAAAGTCGAAGATTCAGAAGAGGAAGTCGTGCTGTTACAGACGATTCCGGAAGCAAAAGGCAATTTCCATATATACAATTCACTGCTGTCGGAATATGGGGTCGTGGCCTTTGACTATGGTTACGCGTTGGCCAGTCCGAACACACTGACGATTTGGGAAGCGCAATTCGGGGACTTCTCGAACGGTGCCCAAATCATGATTGACCAGTATATTTCGGCTGCGGAAGATAAGTGGAACAACCAAAACGGACTCGTGATGCTATTGCCGCACGGGTACGAAGGACAAGGGGCGGAGCACTCGTCGGCACGGATGGAGCGTTACCTCCAGATGTGTGCCAATGAGAACATGTATGTTGCCGACTGTACTACGCCAGCCAACTTCTATCACCTGTTGCGCCGCCAGATGAAGACGAAATTCCGCAAACCGCTGATTGTCTTCACACCGAAGAGTTTGTTGCGTCACCCGCTAGTGGTGTCGTCTGTGGAGGAACTGGCAAACGGCCGTTTTCTTGAAACCATTGACGATACAACCGTCAACAAGGCCGATGTAAAAACACTGGTATTCTGTACCGGCAAGTTCTATTACGACCTGTTGGCCGAGCGCGAGGCAAAAGAACGCAACGACGTGGCCCTGGTGCGGATTGAACAATTGTTCCCGCTACCGGTCGAACAACTGAAAGAAATCATCGCTTCCTATCCGAATGCCGACGACTACGTATGGGCACAGGAAGAGCCGCGCAACATGGGTGCCTACAGCTACATGCTGATGAATTTCAACCTTGTTAAATTCCGCGTCGCCTCACTGAAAGCCTACAGCGCACCAGCAGCCGGAAGTTATGCCCGTTCCAAAAAACGTCATGCGGCCGCGATTGCGATGGTATTTGACAAAAACCTGTTCAACTAAGTTACAAACAACATAAAGCCATACCCGAATGATCCTAGAAATGAAAGTACCATCACCGGGCGAATCGATCACCGAAGTGGAGATCGCAACCTGGTTGGTAAAAGACGGAGATTACGTTGAGAAAGACCAGGCTATCGCCGAGGTCGATTCAGATAAGGCCACCCTTGAACTTCCGGCAGAAGCCAGCGGTATCATCACGCTGAAGGCCGAAGAAGGCGACGCCGTAAAAGTCGGACAGGTTGTCTGCCTGATCGACACCGATGCGGCAAAACCGGCCGGTGGTGCCGCGCCTGCTGCTGCAGAAGCACCGAAAGCGGAAGCGGCTCCAGTGGCAGCTGCGCCGGTAGCGGCAGCTCCTGTGAAAGAAGCAGCCCCTGCACCGACGAGCTATGCGACAGGCACAGCGTCTCCGGCTGCGAAGAAAATACTCGATGAAAAAAATATAAACCCTTCGGAAGTGGTAGGCACCGGCAAAGACGGACGCGTCACAAAAGAAGATGCGGTGAATGCGACAGCTTCGATGGGAACGCCGACCGGCGGTAACCGCGGTTCACAGCGCACCAAGCTGTCGATGCTGCGCCGTAAGGTAGCCGAGCGTCTCGTAGCCGCTAAAAACGAGACGGCAATGTTGACGACGTTTAACGAAGTCAACATGACGCCGATTAACCTCATCCGTAATGAGTATAAGGATGCGTTCAAAGCGAAACACGGCGGACTCAGCCTCGGCTATATGTCGTTCTTCACCAAAGCGGTTACACGTGCCCTACAACTGTATCCAGATGTAAACTCGATGATCGACGGCGACCAGAAGGTGTCGTTTGATTTCTGCGATATTTCCGTTGCGGTATCAGGTCCGAAAGGACTCATGGTGCCGGTCGTTCGCAATGCGGAAAACCTGACGTTCCGCGGCATCGAAGCTGAGATCAAACGTTTGGCAATCCGTGCACGTGAGGGCCAGATCACCGTTGACGATATGACGGGCGGTACCTTCACGATCTCGAATGGTGGCGTTTTCGGTTCGATGTTATCAACACCGATCATCAACCCGCCGCAATCGGGTATTCTCGGTATGCACAACATCATCGAGCGTCCGATTGCCGTAAACGGAAAAGTCGAAATTCACCCAATGATGTACGTGGCCCTTTCCTATGACCACCGCATCATCGACGGCCGCGAGTCGGTTGGTTTCCTTGTGGCGGTAAAAGAAGGCCTCGAGAACCCGGGAGAGTTGTTGATGAACAACGATCCGAAACGTGCCTTGGAGCTTTAATATTCGTTTCTCAGATAAAAAAATCCCGGTTTGTCGACCGGGATTTTTTATGTATTATACTCTCTCGCTGGCTCTTGATGCCTCCTTACTTCAGTCACAACCATCACCCCGGCTGTTGATATATACTTGTATTACGGCCAGCAAAAAGACCCCGGAACATCCTTCACTTGCTCCATTACGATCACCTCTTGCAGAAAACCCGGGCTTCGTTTACCTGTCCTTTGTCGATGCGCAGCAGGTACGAGCCGCTTGCGAGAGCCGCGACATCCAGCATAACAGCGGATTGACCACCTGAAACTTCTCGTATTTTCTGCCCGGTAAGGGAATAAATCGTCACGCGATCAATTACATCATGGTCTTCGATTATCAGGTAGTCGTGGGCGGGGTTCGGATACATCCTCCAACTTGATTTTTCAGGCGCATTAACCGACAGGGCAGCAACGAACTCTGTCTGAAAAACGTTTGTGGCAATCGGCGGATTGAAATCGAAAAAAATATGTGCCTGGTTGGGAATAATATCGCCCACCTGTAGACCGGGGAATGGCATAACGGAAAATGTGACCTGCCCTTTCCCTATTGCCGTATTGGGAATCGAAGGAGAAAGGTCGATATCCGGGAAGAGAAAACGCACTTTATTATCCGTACGTCCCATCGTGACGTAGTGGCTCGAACTGACCAGCATGACGCTGGACGGATCCAATTGGGCGTCGAGCAGGTCTTCAATTATCAGGAAACTCGCTGTAGCGGCACCGATATTCTCAAATCTCACAGTGTAGTACAGGCGTTCGTTATCAGCAAAGGTCGACAATACGATCTTCTCGCCATGTGCCTCCGTCAGGTCATTGGGGTCATACGATTCTGAAACCGCCTCTTTCTTTTGAAAGACGTTATCATAGGTCGCTACGTCCTGTTCGACTCCCACCGAGACAAAAGCGCTCAGGTACTCGCCAATGTCGACATTTGGGAGGGATGGCACCAGATAGCAGACCTGATACATACGAACTTCGTTCGGTTGCAGGTCTTCAAACGGGATATTGAGCGTATTCCCATCGAACGAAGCGCCATCCGGAGCAGAAGTAGGATTGCCCAACTTAGCGTCTTTTACAAACGAAAGGGTTGCCGACGTCACCGCCGTGCCCTTGTTCCGGAGTACGAGATGATAGGTATAAAGGAAACCCGGTCGCGGTGCGCTGTCGGTTGTTATGGCTACCGAGACGTCTGTAATGGGTGGTTCGAACAAAACCTGTGAATCCAGCGCCGACACGCGACCATATGCCGACGTAATCTCCTTTGCAGAAAGGAGTCCGCTTGCGAACAACGCGAGGATTAGTATTCGTAAAACCCGAATTTGCATACCCTTCTTTTTGGTGTCGTGACGGTGTGCCGTATGTCAAATATAACAAATTGGAAATACGAGTTTTAACAAAACGTAAGGTTTCTATGAAAAAACCGTCTTTAACTCAAAGGAAAGGCGTGGATTATCGCAAAATGCAATTTTTTTGTAACGAACAGGAAGTGGCCGCCTTGCGTATGGCTTCCTTTTACTTCAAATAGAGGCAGTGCCCTACATAATCAATTATGGCTTCCCCTTCAAGCAGTACGTCAGCACCTATGATACCGTCGACTGGTCGCGACTTGTGCTCTTTTAATGCCGTATTCACATGTGACATGTCGAATACCACCAGGTGAAAGTCGTCTGATTTCCATCGCCCCATCTTCAACGTATTTGACAGTGCAATCTGGGTCATCATGCCAACGGCGCCCGCACCGGCAGCCTTTGTCTTTGACTGCGAGGCGTTTAAGAGGAACTTCCCCACACTTTCAAAACCTACGCAACTATTGGAAGCCCCGGTGTCGAGAATAAACGTGCCTTTGACACCGTTGATGCTGGCTCTTATCGAAAGGTGTTGGGTGCGCGTCACCTTGAATGCAATCTTTCTGTAGCCTTTCCGGCGGAGGATATCACCCAGTTCCTTCATATGCCAAAGGTACGACTCCAAATGAAAAAAGGCTGTCTGTCGACAGCCTTCTTCCGGTATAATCACAAATGCAGGGTATCTAATAAACAGCGATAATTTCATTTACCCTACCTCGTATGACCATCTTAACTTTGTATTTTCGCGCCATGATTCTCACTGATACCCATACACACCTCAATAGCAAGCAGTTTGCGGCCGACCGCGACGCCATGATGCAGCGGGCGATACAGGCTGGCATCAGCCGTTTTTTTGTTCCGTCGATCGATCGGTCGCGGGCTGAATCGTTATACGAAATCGAAGCGCGCTATCCCGGTAAGGTCTTCCTTATGATGGGATTGCATCCGGTATATGTAAAGGATGATTACGAAGAAGAACTCGCCTTTGTGGAAGCCGAACTCGCGCGCCGGCCGTTCGTGGCCGTTGGTGAAATTGGCATTGATCTGTATTGGGACAAGTCGACCCTTCCGCTACAGCAGGATGCCTTCCGAAGGCAAATACGGATGGCGAAGCAATACCGCCTTCCCATCAACATCCATGGCCGCGATGCCTTCGAACCCATCTTTGAAATCCTTGAAGAGGAAAAAGGCGACGACCTCCGGGGTATCTTCCATTGTTTTTCCGGTAACCAACAACAGGCGGAACAGGCCATTTCATATGGGATGAAACTCGGGATCGGTGGCGTCGTGACCTTCAAGAACGGACAAATCGATCAATTCCTGGCCGATGTTTCCCTGTCAGACATCGTCCTGGAAACCGATGCGCCTTACCTCGCCCCTGTACCCTACCGGGGCAAACGGAACGAGACTGCCTACATCGTGCACGTGGCCGAAAAAATCGCAGACCTACACGGAACGACGGTAGCGGAAGTCGCCCGTATTACAACGGAAAATTCACGTATCGTCTACGGGATTTAACCCAAAAGCAACGGCAAATCGCGTTTTTTTTCGTTTTTTTGCTAGACCAAAACCGACACGATGCAGAAATTTGACGCCATCCGGCCATTTTATGATGCCGAGGTGAACGAAGCGTTGCAAAAAATTTCGGGGCACCCTATGATGAAGGCGTTGATGAACTTCACCTTCCCCGATTCACCCGACGAGGTTTGGAGAGACCAACTCGCGCGCACGCACTCCATCCGTGATTTCCAGTGCAACTTCATCTACAAGTCGGTTATGCAGGTGCTCAGCAAGACCTCTGAAGGGTTGAGTACGTCCGGTTTTGAGAAACTACAACCCAACACCTCCTACCTGTTCGTATCGAACCACCGCGATATCATACTCGACACGTCGCTATTGAACTGTAGCCTGTTCGATCACGGACTCGTCATGACAGCGTCTGCCATTGGCGACAACCTTGTTAAGAAGGCCTTCCTGCACACCCTCTCCCGATTGAACCGCAATTTTCTGGTGCTGCGCGGCTTACCTCCGCGTGAACTGCTGCAAGCCTCTAAACTGATGGCCGAATACATCGCACAATTACTGCTTCGCGAGAACCGATCGGTATGGATTGCGCAGCGCGAAGGACGCACCAAAGACGGCAATGACGCCACACATCCGGGTGTGCTAAAGATGCTGGCGATGGGGGCGGAAGGCGATGTAATGTCGTATTTCCGGAAGGTGCGGTTGGTGCCGGTTTCCATTTCATATGAATACGATCCGACCGATGCCCTTAAAATGCCGCAGTTGAAGGCCGAGGCGAACAACGAGATATACATTAAGGAGAAAAACGAGGATTTCCTGACGCTGATGAGTGGCATCATGGGACAGAAAAAACGCATCCACATCCACGTGGGCGACGTACTCGACGAGGAAATCGAACGCATTGCGGCCGGGAACGAGCATTCCAACACCCAGATACAGTTACTCGCGCAGGCTATCGACGACTCAATCCGCGCGTCCTATAAGTTGTGGCCGACGAACTTCATCGCCTACGATTTGCTGCATAAAACCGACCGCTTCGCTGACCGGTATAACGAAAAGGAAAAATCGCTGTTCGAACGACGGCTTGAAATCCGCATCGACGAAGAGAATCCGGATGATGTAGGGCATTTTTTGGCGATGTATGCCAATCCGGTCATCAACCAAATGAAATACGGCGATGTCTAGGCCGCGGATACTGTTGGTCTACACCGGTGGCACCATCGGGATGATGAAAGACTTCGATACGGGCGCACTGAAGGCGTTCAACTTCAAGAAGCTGCTGCAACGCATTCCCGAAATCAAGCAACTCGACTGCGATATCGAGACCATCTCTTTTTCAAAACCCATCGATTCATCGAATATGAATCCGGAGCGATGGACGAAAATGGCCGACATCATCGACGGAAATTATGATGCCTTCGACGGCTTTGTAGTGCTCCACGGTTCGGATACCATGTCGTATTCCGCATCCGCCCTCAGCTTCATGCTCGAGAACCTGACCAAACCCGTTGTATTTACCGGCTCACAACTTCCCATCGGTGACCTGCGCACCGACGCGAAGGAAAACCTGATTACGGCCATCCAGATTGCGTCGTTACAGGAAAAAGGCAAACCGGTGGTGAGCGAGGTGTGCCTCTACTTCGAATACAAACTCTATCGAGGCAACCGCACCACCAAGATCAATGCCGAGCACTTCAATGCCTTCTCCTCTCCGAATTATCCGCCACTGGCCGAATCGGGCGTACACCTGAAGATGAACCGCGAGTGGTTCCTGCCCCGTCCGAAAACAAAAAAGCCGATGGTGCACCGAGATATGTCGAGTGAAGTGGCGATCGTAAAAATGTTCCCGGGCATCAGTGAAGCGGTATTGTCATCCATCCTGTCGATACCCAACCTTAAAGGAGTGGTGCTGGAAACCTACGGAGCCGGCAATGCGCCAACCGACGCCTGGTTCCTCGACCTGCTGAAAAAAGCAATTAAAAGTGGCCTGCATATCGTCAACGTGACGCAATGTGCGGGTGGAAGCGTGAGCATGGGGCATTACGAAACGAGTACATCCATGAAAAAAATCGGCGTGATTTCCGGCAAGGACATTACGACCGAAGCCGCCATTACCAAACTGATGTACCTATTAGGACAGAACGTATCGCACAGCGTGTTCAAGACGGTGTTCGAAACCCCGATCCGCGGCGAGATTTCCTAAAACGGATGCGATGCAGTACCCGTCGTTCACCAAAACCCGGTTAGCGCCTACTCCCAGTGGTTACCTTCATTTGGGGAATGCCTATTCGTTCCTGCTGACGGCAGCGCTGGCCAAACGACACGGCGCCAAAATCCTGCTTCGGATCGACGATATTGACCGAGGCCGTACGCGCGATGCGTATGTCACCGATATTTTCGACTCCCTTGCCTTCCTGCAGGTAGAATGGGACGAAGGCCCCAAAACGGCGACGGACTTCCACCAACACTTTTCACAATACCTACGGATGCCGCTATACGAAACCCTGTTGCAACGATTAGTGGCGACGGGAAGGGTCTATGCCTGCGGCTGCTCCCGTAAACAACTAGCGGAGCAGGGTGGTCACGATGCAGTGAGCTGCCGCGCCCGACAACTTCCTCTGGACACACCCGACGTGGCCTGGCGGATCGACACCGATAACGCGGGCCCGATTTCGGTACGCATGTTGGACGGCACCACCCGGATCGGCCACCTGGAGGCAGGTACCTCTGATTTCATCATCCGAAAACGTGACGGTGGTCCGGCCTACCAAATTGCGTCGTTGGCAGACGATTTGTATTTTGGAGTCGACCTCATCGTACGCGGCGATGACCTGTGGACGTCGACCCTATCGCAGCTTTTCCTGGCGCGACTGCTGGGCGAACAGGGTTTTCTGGATGCGACGTTCCACCATCATGGGTTGTTGACAGATGATACGAATCGGAAACTTTCGAAATCGGAAGGGGCTACGTCGTTGCGGTATCTAAGGGAAAGGAGCGCTGGTTTAGACGTTATATATAATATGTGCAAGAGTGAGGTGCAACGAGGATTAAATCCTGATAACGTTGACAATGTATTTGACTGAAGGGACGATGACCCAAGCTTAAACAGCCAAGACGCCAAATTCTTACAAATAAATTTATTCGGCAAACGTTTTATACATAGCCATATCAATCAATATGTTGTATTATTTTTTCTTACAAACTTATAGTTGTGCAAAGATATTTATTGTATGTTTGAAACAAAAACCAAAACTACATTTTGATGATTCGTTACTTTTCCATTTTAACCTTGATGATTTCGTCGATTGGGTTGGCGCAGTCGAGAGTGCGTTTCCAGTACGATAGTGCCGGCAATCAAGTTCAGAGAACGTATTGCATTTCCTGTGCGCCTCGATATTCGAATCCTGCTGACCCTATCGCAACTCCATCGGATAAGGAAGTTGAACTAGAAAAGTTCTTTCCCGGCGATGACATATCCTATTATCCGAATCCAGTCAAGGAAGAATTGTTTATAAAATGGGAGCTTACGGAAAGCAATTTCGTAACTCACCTCCGGGTATTCTCTTCAACAGGACAGTTACTCTATAATGTAAAGAAATCGAAATCCGATTCCAGCCACTCATTTTCATTCGGCACATTACCTGTTGGCGTATACTTTATCGATTTGGCATACGAAAATGGAGAAGAAAAGACCATTAAAATCATCAAACAGTAATCATGAGAGCTCTATATACACGACTTGCGATACTATTCACTTCTTTCATTTTTGCGCAGAGCTTTCATGACACTCAAGGTAAGTTAGAAATATCATCAAGCGGGCAGTCAACATATACGCTGCCGATAGCGCTACCGGCAACATTGATGAATGTTGCACCCACTATTAATCTTTATTACGCAAGTGGACTTTCCGGCGGAATAGCCGGCCAAGGTTGGAATCTTAATTCCATTTCCAATATTTCGCGGATTGCGTCCCGTATAGATATAGACGGTCTGAAAGACGGGGTAGATTTTGACGGTAATGATAAACTCGCTCTGGATGGCCAGAGATTAATCCTAAAGTCAGGGACCTATTGGGCGTCTGGTTCAGTATATGAAACTGAGGTACAAAGTAACACGAAAATAGAACAGGTCGGAAGCGGTACATCAATATACTTTGTTGTAACCGGTCCCGATGGATCAAGGAGTTGGTATGGTAATTTCGGTGGCCAGTCCGCGATGGATGTGACGGCTTGGTACATTGTTAGGTTCGAAGACATTCATGGAAATTTTATGACCTATCATTACAATAAGCCCTTCAATAAGAGCTTATGTATATCGGAAATACGTTTTAGCGCCAATACAGCGACCAATCCTACTCCTTTGAACAAAATTGTATTTAGTTACACCCTTGCCGCGCGCAATGAGACCGCCTATCTAAATGGACAATTAATCGAAAAAGTAGAGTTGTTAAACAAGGTTGAAGTTTTCACCAACGGCCTTTTGTTCAAAAAATACCAACTCACCCACACTACTGACGTCCAAGGCTATCAGCGATTGACACAAATTCAGGAATTTAACGGTGCAAACGAGGCCGCCAACCCCGTTACATTCGAATACCATACGACTTCCGGGGTTACTACCGAAAATCTTAAGCCTTACACCGATGCTTTGAGCCTTACCACTGCACCTAGTAAGTCAGGAGATTTTGATGGAGATGGTCGACTGGATTTCGTAACAGGGAATCAACTTTTCACCAAATTGTTTACAGGCACCACAGAGACGCCGCCTATTACAATGCCTATGAACTCGCCGCCCTATGTGGTAAACACGACGTATCTCGGAAAGATGTTGCAGTCGGATGCATTTATGGCGGTAGTTTATCCGGACGACCAAACGATGCAATTTAAGACTTGGGGAATGGCTACCCCGGGATCCATTTCTGTTCTTAACACGAAGAACATTCCTATCAATACCTTTGCAAGCATCACGCCTATCACGATGACTACCAGTCCATACAACTATGACTGTTACGCCTATGTTCAAAACAACAGAAGTGAGTTCTTACCCCAAATAAACGTTGCCCTCAGAGAAGGAGATTATGACGGCGATGGGCTAACCGACGCAATACTCATTCGGCCACCGTTAGATTACACGGCTAACATATGGGCGGACTATGACTATCAGGGCCCATTTAGTCCTCCAATGGTTAATTCCTATTGTAACATCTCAGTAAGTCCAAATGATTTACCCACATACTTTTGGGTTGACTTGGATCCGGCAGCAAGCACAACGTTGGGGTCGCAAGGATATAAGCAATTAACAGACACTGCGGGTGTCCTATGGAGCGGAAGTATATATAAAGCAGACTTTAATGGGGATGGCAGAACCGATTTACTCAGTTTCCAGCCTAATGGCTCCTATAAGGTGGCCGATTTGAATTTAACTGGATCAACGGTCGTGACGAATCTTCTTGGACAGGGCACTATTCCCGAATTTAATCCGGCTTCCAGTAATATAATATATTTTGGTGATTTTAATGGCGACGGAAAAACCGATTTCATTAAGCCGCAAGGAAATAATAGTGGCTGTAATTCATGTACGCTATGGGATATTTATTTTGCCAATGTGAATCCTGCCGGAGGTGTCGCTTTTTCAAAGTCCTCGTACGATATCACGACATTTTGGCCCTATTCCGGCTCTACCTACGACGAGCAATGGCAGTCCAACACCTATTACGTAATGGACATCAACAAAGATGGAAAATCAGACCTTGTACGATTTTGGGCGAAAACGTATCAAGCCTCACCCATTGCTGATCCAAACGACATTGATTCACAATGGAAGATTTTTGCATTTGTAAATAATATTGGGTACACTGGGGGTTTTACCCAGTTTTACGCCTCAACATTAAATCATGATTCGGATGACAATTCGTTGCCGGTATCGATCGCCGCTGATTATAAACTGAATAACGGCCTTGAAGCCGATTTAGCCGTTGTGCGTTATCATGGTGCTAACTCCTTTCCACGGTATACAACGTTCATAGACTTTAACAAGGATTTCGAGCAAGATAACTTACTTAAGAAAGTACGGCAATCCAATGACGCCATTGTTGATGAGATTTCGTATCAGCCGATGGAGCCTACAACCGGCACAAATAATCTGGGAGCATTATCCGATTTTTACTCTTCTTCGGAGGAGGCGCTTTATCCATTCGTCGAAATTAAACGGGTTGCAACGAATCGGCTTGTTTCCCTACTTAAAAACACGAGTTTAGGCGTTGTCAAGTACCAGGCCTTTAAATATCATGGTTTAGTGTTCAGGCTCGATGGACAAGGAATCGTTGGCTTCAAAAAAACGGGACGTAGCACTTGGTATCGTACTTCTTCTGATAAGAGAACCTGGGCAGTCACTGAAACAGACTTTCAAAAACGGGGCGCTACGATTCGGAGCTACCAAAAGTTGATTACGGGCTCAACCAATTTTGCTTTTCAGACAACTTATACAACGGGTTTGGTCACGAAAACCGAAAACACTTACACCGAATCAACCGATCCTGTTAGTCAACGCTACGTCCTACTTTTGAACACGCAAACAACGACGGATTACCTTACTAATATAAAGGTCGAAACAACATACAATTCCTACTCGACTGACTATTTCTTACCGCTATCTGTCACATCCAAAAATTATTCAGGAGCGACTCTCCATGGAAGCCGGGATGTCGTCACTACCTACGATTCCAACCCAACGGGATCCGGAAACAGCTATTATATCGGCCACGTTACGGAAGTAAATACCACTCTAAAAACGTACGTAAATACACCGTCTGGCGGCACTGATACAAAGACCGCCAACGAAAAATACTATTATACGAACGGCGATCTTACAAAAACGGAGAAAAAGGCCAACGCTTCATCAGAGACGCTGGTAGAGGAACTGGCCTACTTTAGCAACGGATTGCCCCAAAGTAAAACCAGCAGCGCTTTAGGCACAAATTCCCAAACCGCAGTATCCTCTCGCACCGTAGCATATACGTATGATACAACGAATCGTTTTGTGAAGACCACCACCAATCCAGATGGCTTAATCACTACTAATGTTTCATATCATAGCTTATATGGCAACGTCTTGTCCGAGACAAATATTTTTGGTCAGGCGACGACCTACGAATATGATAACTGGGGAAAAAAAATAAAATCTACCGATTTTCTTGGAAAGAGTGTAACCTACACCTATTCACGAACCGGCAACGTGTTTAAAGTAGCTGAGATAAAGGACGATGGCAAATCTACCTTTACCGAAAGCGATGCGCTGGCCCGTCAAACCCGAAAAGCAACAACGGATATTAACGGCAATTGGGTTTATTCCGACACTACGTACGACTTCTTGGGACGTAAGACAGGCGAGAGCCAGCCTTACTTTTCCACATCCTCGCCTTCACTATGGACGACGTATCAGTATGACGATTATTCTCGTGTAAACAAAACCACTCTTTCCACGGGCAAAATTGTAACGACCACATATAGCGGTCTTACCACTACGACCTCTGACTCCGTGATGACCAAGGCAAAAACAATGAATGCAAATGGCAAAGTAGTCACCGCCACAGATACCCCCGGCGGAACTATTACCTATCGGTTCGATGCCTCGGGTAACATGACACATATGATATATGGGGGTAACATCACAAAAATGGATTATGACAATTGGGGACGAAAAGTCAGCCTTCAGGATCCCACCGCTGGCAACTACACCTACTCCTATAACGCCTATGGTGAATCGATAAGTGAAACAACGCCAAACGGAACGATAAAATATACCCTTGACTCAAACGGTCGATTGACTATTAAAGAAATATCCGGTACAAACACTAACACCAAGGCGAGTTATACATATGACCCTACAACAAAACTGCTGACATACATTAAATTTGAGGATTTTATCGGCGGCTACTATGAGGAAATGACTTACGAGTACGATGCCAATAAAATGCCATGGCGCACGAATGAAAACCGCTTTCTCGCATTCCACCAAAGAGCTACTTTGTATGACGCCTTCGGTCGGCCGGAGCGCGAACTGTTTTCTGCGGTCAATACTACGACAGGCAAACAAACCAGCAAATGGATTCGTAACACCTACAAGAACGGGTACTTATGGCAAATCCTCGACGACGCTACCAGCCAGGTCCTTTGGCAGACTAATGCTACCGATCCGCTGGGTAATTTGACCAGCGGCTCCTTGGGCAATGCGGTGGTCGTTTCCAATTCCTTCGATGGGAATGGATACCCATTGATTTTCCGCAATGACCGCGTTGGGTCGAACCCAGGTAACGTAAGCATTCTGGAGAGCAATTTTGATGTGGCAAGAGGTAACTTAATGTCGCGAACAAACAATCTCTTCAATCGATCTGAAAGTTTTCAGTATGACAGCCTCGACCGACTTACCAGTTATCCAGATGCATATGGGAATACCATAACACAGTCATACG
>DATGXZ010000169.1:0-5873 GCA_035298445.1 Flavobacterium sp. | reverse complement strand
AGTGTGGCCTTTGAAGTATTGCTGCCGCACGGTCACTTCAAGCGGCGACTGGTCGGTGAGGTAGAGTTCGGTGGCGTAGAGCAGCAGCGTTTTATCTTCCGATGCGATCGGGTTGAAAACACGAGTGGGCAGTTCGTTGACTTCACCAAACAGGGAGGCTACGTATTTGTTGCGTGGCTTGAGGTAGACATTGCGGGCGGTGTCATGCTGCACCGTCATGCCGTCTTTCAGCACGAGGACCTGGTCAGAGAAGGAAAGCGCGTCGATGCTGTCGTGGGTGGCGATGATACACGAGATGCCTTTTGCCTTGAGGTAACCGAATAGGTTCCGGCGGAGGGCGCCTTTCCGGAAGCTGTCGATATTACTAAAGGGTTCGTCCAACAACAACAACTGCGGTTCGAGCGCCAACACCCGGGCGAGTGCCACGCGTTGCTGCTGGCCACCGCTGAGGTATTGCACCTTGGTGCGGGCCCATTTGGTCATTTCGACCATTTCCAGTAATTCCCAGATGCGGCGTTCTTTTTCGGCCGGATCAGTGTTCGACAGGTATTTACCCACGTTCTCTGCAGCGGAAATGTAGGGCATGAGGTCAAAATCCTGCGCGAGGTATTTCATCGAGGCCATACCCGGAATGAGATGGAATTTCGGGCCCAGTACGGGTTCCCCGAAATGGAAAATCTCACCCTGGTCGAGGTCATAAAGTCCGTACACGAGTTTGAGCAACGTACTTTTCCCGCAGCCACTTTCACCGATTACCGCCAGGTTTTGTCCGGCTTCAAGGGTAAAACCGATGTTTCGGATGACGGTCTCTTTTTCGTAGGCAAAAGCAATATGGTGTACGTGGAGCATTGGCGTGAAATCAGGGCGCAAAGGTACGTATTCACCCTAAAAAAGGAAGGGGCGAAGCGGTTTTTCAGGTAGGAAACGGGCCGGACAAACGCTAAAGTTATATTAAAAAACAGGAAGTGTGTTATAGTTGATAGTAATGCTATTAATTTTGACATGTCTTATATCGATGCTATGTCTTTATCTTCTATCAAAATAAATGTCTGTCCGAATCTCTTCGTGAAGGATCCGGAGACCTCCCTGTTGGGTCGAAGAATCGTTACGGAGAGCATCCTGCTTATCGATGAGCTCGGATTTGACCATTTTACCTTCAAGAAACTGGGCGAAAGAATTGGCTCGAATGAAAGTTCGATTTACCGTTACTTCGAGAACAAGCACCGCCTGTTGATTTATTTGTCGTCGTGGTATTGGAGTTGGATGGACTACCGCCTCACGCTGGGCACGGCCAACATTGAAGATGCCGGCGAGCGGCTTCGGCGTGCGGTAGGCGTGCTGACCGGGACGGTGCAGGATGATGATGACACCGAACACATTGACGAATCCATCCTGAATCGTATTATTGTGGCCGAGTTCACGAAGACGTTCCTGACGAAAGAGGTTGACACCGAGAACAAAGACGGTTTCTTCCTTCTGTATAAAAACGTCATCAACCGCCTTGTTGGCTTCATCCACGAGGCCATGCCGGGTTATCCGTATCCGCGCAGCCTCGCCTCGTCGATCGTGGAGGGGTCGCTGCACCAGCACTTCCTCAAAGACCACCTGAAAACCATCACCGATTGTTCGGATCGCGTGAGTCCCGCTGAATTCTACGTTGACCTTATCGCCAAACTGCAACCCAGATCATGACACCACTAAAACGTTTCTCCAGCCTGTTGAACCTCGACCGGCGCGACATTTCCCAAATCTTCTTCTACGCTATCGTGGCGGGGATCATCAGCCTTTCGTTGCCGTTGGGTATCCAAACGATCATCAACTTTATCCAGAGTGGACGCGTGAGCGTGTCGTGGATCGTGTTGGTCGTCATCGTGGTCGGAGGCGTAGCCCTCGTGGGTTTGATGTCGCTTATGCAGTTGCGGATCACCGAAAACCTGCAGCAGAAGATCTTCGTCCGTTCCTCCTTTGAATTCGCCTACCGCTTGCCGCGATTGGTCTCCCGCCAGCGCCATAGCGACATGTACCTGCCCGAACTTGCCAACCGTTTCTTCGACACGCTGACCATCCAGAAAGGTGTCGCGAAGTTGCTGCTCGATTTCTCGGCGGCTTTGTTGCAGATCAGTTTCGGCATCATCCTGCTGTCGCTTTATCACCCCTTCTTTATTGTATTTGGACTGTTATTGCTGCTGGTGCTGTATCTTTTATTGAAGGTCTCGTACCGCCCGGGTCTTGAGACCAGCCTGATCGAATCGAAGTACAAATACCGCGTGGCCGACTGGCTACAGGAAGTGGCCCGTAACCAGTCGACCTTCAAGGCGCCTTCGAGTTTCCGATATGCTTTGGGTAAAAACGACGAATTGGTAGGCGGCTACCTCAAATACCGCGAGAAACACTTTAATGTGTTGAAAACGCAGTTTAGCCGTCTGATTGTTTTCAAAGCGCTGATCACGGCCGGGCTGTTGCTGATTGGTGGATTCCTCGTTCTGGACCAGCAAATGAATATTGGCCAGTTCGTGGCGGCGGAAATTGTGATCATTATGGTCATCAGCTCGGTGGAGAAAATCATTATTGGTTTTGAATCGCTGTACGATGTATTGACGGCGGTCGAGAAAATCGGCCAGGTTACCGACATGGAAATGGAGCCCGAAGAAACCCTTGATGCCGACCCGATTCCATCCGGAAAGTTGTCGCTTGAGGTGGAAGGTCTTCGTTTCCGCTATCCCGATGCCGAGCGCGATACCCTGAAAAACCTGTCGTTCCGGATTGACCCGGGCGAGAAAATCATCCTCCGCGGCGTAAACGGATCAGGTAAGACGACGCTGTTGCGTATCCTTTCGGGCCTGTTGACGCCTACCTCGGGGTCTTTTCTTTACCAATCCGATACCTTCCATAAGGTGGACATCCATACCTATCGCTCCGCCATCGGCGTCATCGTACATGGTGAAACGCCGTTTGAGGGCACCATTCTCGACAACATCACCTTTGGCGATCCCTCCATCAGTGCAGAGGATGTTCGGTGGGCCGTAGATGCGGTGCAATTGGGCAGCTATATCAAAACGCTACCGGACGGACTTGAAACGAAAATTCTGCCGGAAGGCAAACAACTGTCGTTCTCAAACGCACAGAAGATCTTGCTGGCACGAAGCATCGTACGTAAGCCGTCCATGTTGTTCTACGAAGACCCCACTGACCGTATGGATGCGGATGCCGCCAATGCCATCATCGATTTCCTTTGCGCGAAAGAGCATCAATGGGCGCTTGTGGTGGTGTCTTCCAATAACCGCTGGGTACAACGTTGCACGCGTTACATTACGATGGAAAAAGGCAAGATCATTGAAGACCAAAAAAACTAGCCATGTTAAACATATCTAACCAATACAAAGCGTCGTCAGAGAAATTACAGACGTACAAAACGGTCCGCTATCTCGAGAACCGTCCGCATTACAAGTTGCTTAACCGCATTGTCGTCGGATTGGCCATACTGGGAGTTTTGGTACTTTTTTTACCCTGGACGCAGAACATTTCCGGGTCGGGCTTTGTGACCACCCTCAAGCCTGACCAACGACCACAAACCATCCATTCTGCGATTGCAGGCCGTATCGAGAAATGGTACGTCCGGGAAGGGGACTTCGTTAAGAAGGGCGACACCATCGTATTCCTTTCCGAGATCAAGGATTCGTATTTCGATCCGAACCTCGTGGAGAATACCCGGCAACAGGTAGAGGCAAAGAAAAGTGCGCTTCAGTCGTATGGCGGAAAAGTGACCGCGCTCGAAGCGCAGGTAGTATCGCTGGCCCGTGAACGGGAACTGAAGCTCCAACAGGCTGCCAATAAAATTCGCCAGGCCATCCTGAAGGTGCGTAGCGACAGTATCGATCTGGAGGCCGTTCGCACACAGCTTAAGATCGCCAACACCCAGTTCGACCGGGTAACGCAGCTCAACAAAGAGGGCCTGAAAGCCTTGTCGGATGTAGAAGAGAAACGTCTTAAGCTTCAGGAATCCCAGGCGAAGATCATCACCCAGGAAAACAAACTGCTTTCCTCGCGCAACGATCTTATAAATGCACGTGTCGAAATCAACCGTATACAGGCAGAATACGCCGAGAAAATCTCGAAGTCAACCAGCGATAAGTTCACGGCCCTCAGCAGCCAGTATGACGCCAGTGCGGAAGTGAACAAACTGAAGAACCAGTATGCCAATTACAGCATCCGTAACGGACTCTACTACATCACCGCGCCACAAAACGGGTATGTAAACCGGGCGTTGCAGGGCGGACTTGGGGAAACAATCAAGGAAGGCACCCCGGTTGTGAGTATCATGCCGTCGAACTACCAAATCGCCGTCGAAACCTATGTAGACCCCATTGACCTGCCCCTGATCGATAACGGCGCGCCCGTGCGTTTGTGGTTTGACGGATGGCCCACCATCGTGTTTTCAGGATGGCCAGGACTGTCGTATGGTACGTTCGGCGGACGCGTAGTGGCAATTGAAAAATACATCAGTCCGAACGGCAAATACCGCGTGCTGATAGCCCCTGATAAAGATGACCAGCCGTGGCCGAAACAATTGAGTATCGGCGCCGGTGCCCAAACGATTGCCATGTTGGATACCGTGCCGGTGTGGTTCGAACTGTGGCGGACGCTCAATGGCTTCCCGGCCAATTATTACAAAGGTGCGGATAAGAAGGAAGAAAAGAAGGAGGCTGGAAAATGAGAAAGTTCCTGACCCTTTTCTCGGTATTCTGTGTAAGTGTACTCTCGGCCCAAACCGAGCGTATGTCGTATGCCGAATACCTGGGGTACGTCAAGAAATACCATCCATTGGTACGACAGGCCAACCTCGAAGTCAGTGCGGCGCAGGCGGCTTTAATGGTGGCAAGGGGTGGTTTTGACCCAAAGATTGAGGTCGATTATACGAAGAAGGAGTTCAAGGGTATCGACTATTACGATCTTTTGAATTCGACCTTTAAGATTCCGACCTGGTACGGCATCGAGGTCAAAGCGGGTTTTGAACAGGCCGACGGTATCTATGTAGACCCACAGGTTTCGACACCTACCGACGGCCTCGCCTTCGTGGGTGTGCAGGTGCCGCTGGGGCAGGGGCTGTTCATTAACCAACGTATGGCCGACGTGCGGGCCGCGAAAGCACAGTTGCGACTTGGGGTCGTACAACGGCGGTTACTGGCCACCCAGGTTTTGTATGATGCTTCCAAAGCGTATTTTCAGTGGAAACGGACCTATGAGGAGTTCACTTTATACGGCCGTTATCTTGAGTTTGCGCAAGTTCGATACGAGGGCATCCGTAAACTGATTTTGGCGGGCGATAAACCGGCCATCGATAGTGTGGAGGCGGGTATCACCGTAAAAAATCGTCGTCTCTCGCTTGAGGAATCGCGCCTAAAGCTTACCAAGGCCCGGCTTGAGCTCTCCAATTATCTTTGGATCGACGATGTTCCGGTAGAATTGTCGGAAACCATCATGCCTGAGGAACGGCTTGCGGAATCCATCGTACAGACCCTTGAGTTGGAAAAGGCCATCCTCGACCCGACGTCGGTGGAAAACCATCCGAAAATCGAAAGTCTCAAGGTCAAGCTGGATGTGCTTGAAATTGAGCGGAAACTTAAAGCCAACGCTTTGTTGCCCCGCCTTGATGCGAGTTACCAATACCTCTCGTCACCTTCGTATCTGGGGGATTACGTGGGGGACGATTATAAGATCGGGCTCAACTTCAGTTTTCCGTTGTTTCTTCGGAAGGAACGCGGATCGCTTCGCCTCGCAAAACTGAAGATACAGGATGGGAATTACGAATTGTCGAATGAACGGCTGCAACTCCGCAATAAAATCGAAGCGCAGAAAGCGGAGATCACCATCCT
>DATGXZ010000168.1:0-1806 GCA_035298445.1 Flavobacterium sp. | reverse complement strand
AGTTGGGCGCGTCCCAACGCGGGACGTCCGTCGTTTCGTCAAATGATAAACGGCGTTGGGTCGGGCTTTCCGCTACAAGTCCTCGCGTCGCCGATTGTCATCGGCACCGCTGTGGGCTTTCCGCTGCAATCCCTCGCGCGGGTCCTCGCAGGGAAACTTATCGGATCACCGGATTTTCCTGGGGCACGATGTGCGAGGTATCGTAACCACCATACTTTTTGAGGTAACTCCGTAATGACGTACCAAATCCGTCCACAATCCGGCGCTTGCCGTTCGAGCGAAGGTATTTCTTAACAGCTCCGGCACCTACAAGGTGTGCCGCCGCCAACATGCCCGATTCCGTGATGCGAACACCCCCGACAATCTTGCCTTCATAGGCCATGATTTCATCGCGAAGCAGCCATTTGTTCTTGGCACACAAGGCCGAAAAAGCCTTCTCCTGCAACACCGGATCTTTCAGGAACGAGCTTCGGTCGGTAATCCCAATCGACTTTAACGCGCTTGTGCCGAACTGGTATTTGCCCATGAAGCCGTAGCGGTTCACCAGCTTATACTGTCCTTGCGATTCTTTGTAGGCAAGACTCTCCTTATATCCCACGAACGTACGTCCGGTGGCCAGAAGTGTCGAATTGGAAAGTGGATAATCAGATTGGTCTTCCGACGGGAAATTACCGCCTAAGCGGTCGCCATCGGTAAAGTAAAACCAGGAAAGGTCGCCCCGGTCGAGAGGCTTAAATCCAGACGCGATGAACGCGACAATGAGGGTAAGGCTTGCGTAATAAATCCATTTCTTCAGCATACTTTGGTTTTCTCCAGGTCTGTCACCCCATGGAATTACTGCGGGGGCAAAGATACAACTTTTTCTGAAAACCTGTATACCAGCAAGTTAAGGGAATCCTAAAAATACATCCAGTGCCAGTAAGCCCCTTGCGAGCCCTTTATTTCCAAGGCAGGAGCCGGAACCTTAAGCGTGTTGAACAATGAAAAAAGCGTCTTAAGTGTATGCGAACGGGTCGGTATCCGGGTCAAATCGACGTCGAGACTGAGGTAAAATTGCCGCATCCGCTTCTTATCCGGAAAAAAGACGGTGTTCACCACACGCTCTTCACCCGTAATCATCCCCGTCGCGCCATATCCCACCGCTACATTCAGCCAGGCCGGCAGCGCTTCTATCTTCGTAAACGACTTCAGGTTGACCGATAGCCAATAGGTTTGTCCGTTGTAGTCTTTCAGCACCTGCTCCGGCAACGTACTGCCCAAGGCATCGGGTCGCGCCCCGGGATAGACCGTCGTATGGAACGAAAACTTCAGGATGATGCGTTGCTCCTTCCACAAACATTCCTGCGACACGTAAAGGGCCGTGCCCGCAGCATTCGCCACCACATCGCCCCATGAAGCGCCCCATTTGGCCGAGTAGCCATCCATTACCTCAACAGCGGAAAGAAATACAAAACCCAGGGTCGCGCCATAGAGCAACTGGCTTTTCCGGCTCGCCCCACTCCAGTGCAACACATCCGAACCGATACGCCCCAAATGGTAGGCTGAGAACACGTGTCCGGCCTTATCCATCTGCAGCCACTCTGCATTATCGTCTATAAAGTGAAAATCCGATCGCGGGTAGTCGGCATACCACACCTGGTTTAGGGCCGCGAGGGTCACAGCAGCGCCCACAGCCTCGGTGATGGCAACCGTATTCCGGCGGCCGGTATCGAGACTATCGGCGGGCGTAAGAAAGCGCTCGACGGTCACCTGCCCGAAAAAAGGCAGCGCCCATAGAAAGATGAGCCATCGACCCCATTTTGCCAT
>DATGXZ010000167.1:0-5672 GCA_035298445.1 Flavobacterium sp. | reverse complement strand
ACGGCATCGTACTTTTTATTGCCCGCTTCCAAAAAAGCCATCCGCAGGAAAGGGCCCGAAGACCATTGTTCCGGCATCAAACAACTTCTTCAAGACTGGCTTGAGTATTTCTTCGTCTTCGGTTCCGATAACCCCACCGTCGCCTGCGTGCGGATTGAGTCCGAGTACCGCGATACGAGGCCGGTTTATCGAAAAATCCCGCGTGAGGGTGTGTTTTACCGTTTCGATCTTTTTGCGGATCAACGCCTCCGTCAGATGTCCCGCCACCTCATTTACCGGCACGTGGTCGGTGAGAAGGCCTACCCGCAGGTTACCGTGTACCATGAGCATGAGCGCGTCGCCCTCGAGTTCCTGGTCGAGATAGTCGGTGTGCCCGGGGAAGCGGAATTCATCCGACTGTATGTTGTATTTATTGATGGGCGCGGTTACCAATACGTCGATTTCATCGTTCTTCAACGCATCGACCGCCGCCACAAATGACTTCACGGCGTGCTGTCCCACTACCGGATCGTTCTCGCCCCACTGCAAAGTGAAAGGCTCACGCCAGACGTTCAGTACGTTGAGCTTGCCGGTTATGGCTTGCGACACATGGTCGATGCCATGAAGGGCCACCGTCGAGTCGAAACTCTTACGAAGGTGGTTGAGGGTTTTGACATTCGCAAAAATAATGGGTGTGCAAAGCTCGAGCATGCGGGTATCTTCGAAGGTCTTGAGGACGACTTCGCTGCCGATGCCGTTCAGGTCGCCGATCGAAATCCCGACGCGTATATGTTCTTCTCTTTTCATGTAAGGTGGGAACGACACAGGCACTGCCTGTTTTTGTCGTAAATTTGTGACGCAATTTACTAAATAATACCCTAATGTTTACCGGAATCATCGAATCGATGGGCGTCGTGGGTGCGTTGAAGCACGAAGGCGACAATCTCCACATCACGATCCAGTCATCCCTGGCCGCTGAATTGAAAATCGACCAAAGTGTCGCCCATAATGGTGTATGCCTTACCGTTGTGGCTATTGGAGACGGCTCGTACACCGTGACGGCAATCCGGGAGACGCTTGAAAAAACGAACCTACGCCACTGGAAAGTGGGCGATCCGATCAACCTCGAACGCGGTATGCGGGTCGGCGATCGCCTTGACGGGCACATCGTGCAGGGCCATGTTGACCAGACGGGAACCTGCCTATCGGTTTCAGAAGCCAATGGCAGTTGGTATTATACGTTTGGATATGATCCGGCGCTGTCGAATATCACGATCGAAAAGGGCTCCATCACTGTAAATGGTGTGAGTCTGACGGTAGTCGATTCCAAAAAAGACGCCTTCAGTGTGGCGATCATCCCTTATACCTTCGCCCATACCAACTTTCACCGCCTCGCTGCGGGCGATGTGGTGAACCTCGAGTTTGACGTGATTGGAAAGTACGTGGCGCGCATCCATTCGCTTCGATAATTTAACAAAATGTGCGGTTTTCCCGTACCACTTTTTTCCGCGCTGAGCCGACCTTTAGACCTCAAAGGTTTTAAAAACCTTTGAGGTCTAAGCCATCCACCCACGACCCTACCAGTACAAACTGGTTGGGTTGAAAAATCGAGGGCATACGAAATCGTTATTTTTACCGGTAGCTAAACATTCCCCAGGATGAAACTCCCGTTTTTTGCCCTCGCCCTTGTTCTCCTTTCCCTGCCTTCGGCCCACGCCCAACGCCGACACACCGACTTCGATTCGGGATGGAAGTTCCATTTCGGACATGCGGCGCTTCCCGAAAAAGACTTCGGATATGGGATCGCGCCCGTGTTTTCGAAATCCGGAAACGGGCGGATGACACCGGTCGATCCGAAGTTTGTCGATACGAGCTGGACACGCGTCAATCTGCCCCATGACTGGGCGGTGGCGCTGCCGTTTGTGAAAGTGGACAACTTCGATGTGCAATCCCACGGCTACAAGCCGGTGGGCGGCCTCTTCCCAGAGACGAGTATCGGCTGGTACCGCAAATCCTTTACGCTTGATAAAAAAGACGAGGGCCAACGCTTTGAATTGCAATTCGATGGTATTTACCGCGATGCCGACGTATGGGTCAACGGGTTTTACTGCGGCAACAACCAAAGCGGTTACCTGGGTGTGCATTACGATATTACCGATTTTGTATGGTTCGATAAGGAGAACGTCATCACCGTCCGGGTCGATGCGACGCAATACGAGGGCTGGTTCTACGAAGGTGCGGGTATCTACCGCCATGTGTGGCTCAACCAGTATCAAGACGTCCACATTCCGCATGACGGCTTGTTCGCACATGCCGTCACGACGGCAAAAAAAGCCGCTTTGACACTGGAAACATCCGTACGAAACAGCGGCTTTTCCACAGCGGACCTTTCCGTATCCTATTATATAAAAGACCGGACGGGGAAGGTCGTAGCTACCTCCTCCCCTACCTCCACCTCACTGAAAACGAACGAGACGCGTTTGGTGAAACAGGCCGTTTCGGTTTCCAATCCGCGGCTGTGGTCGCTGGAAGATCCGTATCTCTACCGAATTGTCGCGGAAGTACGCAAAAAAGGGAAACTGATCGACTCCCGCACCACCACCTTCGGATTCCGCACGATCGACATCACCGCCAAGGGCGTATTCCTCAACGGGAAAAAAATCAAGATCAAAGGAGTCAACAACCACCAGGACCATGCCGGCGTAGGCGCTGCACTTCCGGATCACCTCCACTATTACCGCGTCAATCTTATGAAGAGTATGGGTGTAAATGCCTGGCGGATGAGCCATAATGCCCCGGCGCCCGAACTGCTTGATGCCTGCGACAGTCTCGGTATGCTGGTACTCGATGAACAGCGTCTGTTGAACTCCGGAGCCGAATACCTCGACCAGTTCTCCCGTTTGGTAAAGCGCGACCGCAACCATCCTTCCGTCTTCTTGTGGAGTATCGGCAACGAAGAACAAATGATACAGGCGACGGAAAATGGCCGGAAAATCGCATTGACCCTGTTGGCCAAACAACGCGAACTCGACCCGACCCGCACGAGCACCTATGCCGCTGACCTTCCGAATGTATTCAAAGGGGTCAACGAAGTCATCCCTGTTCGGGGGTTCAACTACCGGCAGTTCGATGTGGCGGCGTATCACAACGACCATCCGAACCAACCCATCATCGGCACCGAAATGGGCAGTACCGTGACGACCCGGGGTATTTACGAAAAAGATCCAATCCGGGCGTATGTTCCCGATCAGGACATCACGGCTCCGTGGTGGGCCAGCCGGGCAGAAGAATGGTGGAAACTGGCTGCCGAAAACGACTATTGGCTGGGCGGATTCATCTGGACAGGAATCGACTACCGCGGCGAACCGACGCCCTACCAATGGCCGAATGTCAACTCACACTTCGGTATCCTGGATGTGTGTGGCTTCCCTAAAAACATCTACTATTACTACCAAAGTTGGTGGACGGATAAGGATGTATTACACATCAGTCCGCACTGGAACTGGCCCGACAAACAACGCAAATGGGACGGAACGCCTGCCCAAAACGTCGACGTATGGGTAAATTCGAATGCCGATGACGTTGAATTATTCCTCAACGGGAAAAGCCTGGGCAAGAAAGACATGCCGCGCAACGGCCACCTGAACTGGACGGTTCCGTACGAACCCGGCAAGCTCGAAGCCATCGCGTTCAAAAAAGGAAAAAAACTCACAGCTAAAGTGGAAACGACCGGTCCGGCAGTGGAAATCGTCGTAACACCGTATCGCACCACGATGGCGGCAGACGGCAAAGACATAGCCATCCTCAACATCTCCGCCGTTGACCGTGAAGGCCGTGAAGTGCCGGATGCCGACAACCTCGTCCGGTTTTACCTAAAAGGCGACGGAAAGATCATTGGGGTAGGAAATGGCGATCCGAGCAGCCATGAACCTGATGTGTGTCCGGACGGTGCCTGGCAACGCGCCCTGTTCAATGGCCATTGCCAGGTAATCGTGCAGGCGGGTACCAGTGCTTCGATGCTGCAATTCGAAGCAAAGGCGGCCGGACTCTACAGCGGTGGAACGGACATTGTGACGGTATTGCCTTCAAAATCGTCGGTCGTGACCCTTGATGGGACGTATGACCTTAAAGGAGAAGCGGCGAAACCGCGCGAGGTCAGCAAAATGCTCGGCGCCGACATTTCCTTTCTTCCGGAATTGGAAGCCAAGGGAATGAAATTCTCGGATAAGGGTGTGCAGAAAGACGCCATCGAAATCCTGAAAGACCACGGGTTAAACTACGTCCGCCTGCGGATTTTCCACCATCCGGAAAATGAAAAAGGCTATTCGCCCGGCGATGGTTTCTGCGATCTCGCCCACACCAAGGCCATGGCCAAGCGGGTGAAGGCGGCCGGAATGAAGTTACTACTCGACTTCCACTACAGTGACTACTGGGCCGATCCGGGCAAGCAATACAAACCCAAAGCGTGGGAGGGATTGTCGTTCACCGATCTGAAAAAAGCCCTCTACGACTACACCCGAATGGTGATGCTGGAACTGCAAAAGCAAGGTACCACGCCGGATATGGTGCAGGTAGGGAATGAAATCAACCACGGACTCGTTTGGCCGGAAGGGAATGTCAGCGAACCCGATCAGATGGCGCAGCTTTTCAAGGCCGGAACCGCAGCGGTGAAATCGGTCGACCCCACAATTCCCATCATGCTGCACGTGGCCTTGGGTGGGCAAAATACCGAAACCGTACAGTTTGTCGACGCCATGTTGAAACGCAAGGCGCATTTTGACGTTATTGGCCTTTCCTATTACCCGAAATGGCACGGCACGCTGGCAGATTTGGAAGACAATATCATCGACCTTACCAAACGTTATGATAAAGATGTGATCGTGGTGGAATATTCCGCATTGAAAGAGGAAGTGAATAAAATCGCTTTCGAGGCAGGTGGCGCGCATGCCAAGGGATCGTGCATCTGGGAACCGCTCAGCACCTGGGAGAAGTTTTTTGACGACAAGGGTAAGTCCAACGGATTGCTGGAGTTGTATGATGGATTCCGTCTTTATCTGAAGCCCTGAGGATTTTGAATTCCTCATTAAACAATTAACAAAAGGTGCGGTTTTACCGTAAAACAGTCTCGCCGGAAAACCCGAGATTGCGTTAGGGGAGGGGCGGATGCGTCCCTTACGAAACACTCGCGACAAGCTGATACGGGAAAACCGCATTTTTTGTTAAACTTTTTGTCTACGTAATCCCGTAGTAGCGAGCCCTTTAGTTTCAGGGCTGGCATACCCTTCTCTTTAAACACAACTTTCGCCCTGATCAGGGACATCCCTACGGCTAACAGATCGATCAAAACACAAACAAAAAAACCTCCCGAGAAGGAGGTTTTCTTTTACCATAGTATGGATGTCTTAGGCCCTGGTCTTCAACAACCACGTCTTCATCGACACTTCTTTCTCGATAATCGCACGAAGCTCGGAAATCGCCACGCGGTCTTGTTTCATAGTATCGCGATGACGAATGGTGACGGTGCGGTCCTCCAGTGACTGATGGTCGACCGTGATACAGAACGGCGTTCCGAGCGCGTCCTGGCGACGGTAGCGGCGACCGACGGCATCTTTTTCGTCGTATGCCACCGTGAAATCCCATTTCAGTTCCTCCATGATTTCGCGCGAAAGTTCGGGCAAACCGTCTTTCTTGAC
>DATGXZ010000166.1:0-12605 GCA_035298445.1 Flavobacterium sp. | reverse complement strand
ATGGCGTCGTATCCACAGTGGTGGTTGGTGAGCACGAGGCCGTCTTTTGAGATCAGCTCGGCCGTACAACCGCCGTTGAACTGCACGATGGCATCTTTGAGGCTGTGGTGGTTGATACTGTAGATCTCCTCAGCGGTCAGCTGAAGGCCCATTTTTTCCATGTCGCGGTGGTTGAGACGTTCGATGAACATCAGGAACCACATCCCCTCGTCGGCCCGCATTGGGAATGCCGATAACGCCAGGAGGATGAATAACGTTATTTTTTTCATGTAGTGAGAGTTTATAATGCGCCGAAACCCGGCAAACGCCGCGAATATACGCAATTTTAGGATTGATAACGGCAGGGTTTGTAGTCGCGATAACGATTTCGTTACAACTATTGTCCGACGGGGTTCAGCATCGACCAGAGTCGGTCTTTCAACTGGGTCAGGCCCAACTCCGACACCGACGAAATGAACATATACGGTGTACCCGCAAACGCGTTGTCGAGATCGCGGCGCATTTCGGCTATCAGTTCGTCATCGAGCATGTCGCATTTAGAGATAGCGATCAGGCGGTCTTTGTCGAGTAGCTCCGGATTGTATTTGTCGAGTTCATTCAGCAGGATGTCGTATTCGGCGGCGATATCAGGTGAATCGGCCGGAATGAGGAACAACAGCGTTGAGTTGCGTTCGATATGCCGGAGGAAATAATGTCCGAGTCCTTTGCCTTCTGCCGCTCCTTCTATGATACCGGGAATGTCGGCAATGACGAACGACTGGAAATCGCGATAGGCGACGATGCCCAGGTTGGGTTTCAACGTCGTAAACGGATAATCGGCAATCTTTGGCTTAGCCGAGGTGAGTACCGACAGCAAGGTCGACTTACCGGCGTTCGGAAAGCCCACCAGTCCGACATCCGCGAGTACTTTAAGCTCGAGTATGATGTCTTTCTCCTCGCCAGGCAATCCGGGTTGGGCGTAGCGCGGCGTTTGGTTGGTCGACGAGCGGAAATGCCAGTTCCCAAGTCCGCCTTTGCCGCCTGACGCCAGGATCTTTTGCTCGCCGTCTTCGGTGATTTCAAAAAGGATTTCGTGGGTTTCGGCGTCTTTTACAACCGTCCCGAGCGGCACCTCGACGATTTTATCTTCGCCATCATGCCCCGTGCTTCGGGAGCTACCCCCGTCACCGCCGTGTCCGGCCTTTACATGTCGGAGGAATTTGAGGTGGAAGAGTGTCCAAAGGTTTTTACTTCCCTGCAGGATGACATGGCCGCCACGGCCGCCGTCGCCCCCGTCAGGACCGCCTTTCTCGATGAATTTTTCGCGGTGTAAATGCGAAGAGCCGCGGCCTCCTTTGCCGGACGCTACGTAAATTTTGGTGTAGTCGACGAAATTTCCCTCTGTCATAATGTAGTCGCAGTCGCAGTCGCAGTCGCAGTGACCGGAAGCGCCTTCGTATCGTTTTTAACCCCAAATTTTGAAGGGTTGTTAATCATATAGTTTATCAACTTACCGATTTCCTTAAGTCGCATAGCACCGTTTTCAAAAAAAGCGGCGTCAATGTACCCACATTTCAACGCGAACTCTAACCACACAAACGTCTCCGAATTTTCCGCATCACTGTCGGTCAGCTTCGAGGTGAAATGATTGGGATAAAGCCGCTTTCGGTAAGCCTCAGCAATATTCGCACAGACACTTCTTGACGAACGCCTGACCTGATCGGTCAAGGAATAGGCCTCCTCTTTCGGAAAACGTTTTGACACTTCAAATAGGTCCATTGCAAGGGCCTGCGCCTTTCGGTAGGCTATTAACTCGGTAAAATCCATGATGTAGACTGTTTGGCTTATACAGCCGCAAAACTACAACAAAAACCCGACAATGAATCTGGTAGCGTCACCAGGATGTCTGTGACTGCGACTGTGACTGCGACTGCGACTGCGACTTCAAACCTACCTCTCCTTCCGCGCCCGCACGATCACCTTATCGATTTTCACGCCGTCCATATCGACGACTTCGAGTTCGTAATCGTTCCAGACGAGTACTTCCCCTTCTTTGGGGATGTAGCTGAGTTCGGTCATGATGAGACCGCTTACCGTGGTGACTTCGTAGTCGTTGATCAGGTCATCGAGATCGAAGAAGGTGAGGAAATCGTGGAGGGAATAGTGTCCGTCTACCAACCAACTGCCGTCTTCCCGCTCGATGAGTTTGAAGTCGTCTTTATAGAATTCGGAGGCGTCACCTACAAGGGCTTCCAGGATGTCATTCAGTGTGATGATTCCTTGGAAAACGCCGTATTCGTCTGACACCAGTGCATAATGCACCCCGCTTTTCTTGAAGTTTTCAAGGGCTTTGTAGGCCGTTGTCTGCTCCATCATATAGGGCGCATCGGTCATGATCTGTGCAATGTCGAAATCCGCTTCCTCAAAATGCGCAAAGATGTTCTTGAGGTTTACGACGCCGACGATATCATCGAAGTTCTCGCCATAGACCGGATACACAGAGTGCAGTTCCTTGAGCATCAGGTCGCGTGCCTTTTGTTTGTCGGAATCGAGGGGTAGCATCACCACCGAACCCCTGTGGGTCATGAGGGAATTGATCTTCCGGTCGCCGATATGGAACACGCGTTCCACGATATCCTGTTCGATTTCCTGCACTTCACCGCCTTCGGTTCCTTCCTTGATGATGGCCTTGATTTCCTCTTCCGTCACTTTTCCGTCGGCGGAAGGTTTGATCATGAACAGTTTCATGAGGCCTTCGGTAGCAAAGGTGAGTAACCAGATGAAGGGCGCGGTGATGACGGAAATCCATTTCATCGGAATCGATACCGCCTTGGCGATTTTCTCGGGGTAGTTCAATCCGATACGCTTGGGTAACAGTTCACCCAATACGAGCGAGAAAAAAGTCAGGATGACGACGACGATACCCGTGGCGATATTGGCTGCATAGGGTTTTAGCGCCGGAAATCCTTCGACGAAATGTTGCATGTCGTCGGTGATCTTGTCGCCGGAATAAATACCCGTGAGGATGCCGATAAGCGTGATGCCGATCTGTACGGTCGACAGGAACTTATTGGGTGAATTCGACAGTTCCAAAGCGGTCTGTGCCCCGGCATTGCCTTTTTTGGCGGCCGTTTCGAGGCGGTTCTTCCGCGACGAGATCAGCGCGATTTCCGACATCGAAAAAACGCCATTGAGCAAGATCAGGAACAGGATGATAAGGATTTCCATACGGAAAACGATTGGTTCTTATAAGGCGTCGATCACCGCGCGCAATCGATCGGTGATGGCAGCGATTTCACCAATACCGTCAACGGCGTGGTAATTGCCTTTTTGTTCGTAGTAGGCGATCAGGGGCGCCGTTTTTTCGTTGTATTCCTGGTAACGGTTGCGGATCAGCGATTCATCCTGGTCGTCTTTGCGTCCGGATGTTTTGCCGCGCTCCAACAGGCGTTTTACCAGTATTTCGTCATCGGCCTCAAGGGCAATAGTGGCGGTTACCGCCCAACCTTTCGATTGCAGGAAGGCATCGAGTGCTTCTGCCTGGGCGAGCGTACGCGGATACCCGTCAAACAGGAATCCGCTCGCGTCGGGATGGCTGTTGACCGAATCGATCAGCATGTTTGTGGTAACCTCATCCGGCACCAGGTCGCCACGGTCGATATAGCTCTTGGCCAATTTGCCTAACTCGGTTTCGTTCTTCATATTGAACCGGAAAATATCACCGGTTGAGAGGTGGATCAGTCCGTAGTGCTCCTTCAGGAATTCTGCCTGGGTACCTTTTCCCGCGCCCGGCTTTCCGAATAAAACGATATTGGTCATCAGTTATGTAGGGTGTTTAGCTAAGTTACGAATTTAGGAGACGAATCAATCCGCCAATTGGTAGACATCCGGAAGATTCCGGCCGAGTCCGTCATAGTCTAGTCCGTATCCCACGATAAACTTGTTCGGGATGCGGATGCCGACATAATCCAACCGGACATCTTTGTCGTATACCTCGGGTTTAAGGAACAACGTCGCGATCTTCACGTGCTTGGGATTATGTTCCTTGAGCATGGCCTTCAGGGCGACGATGGTTGCACCAGTGTCGACGATGTCTTCAACAAGGATGACCGAACGCCCTGACAGATCGGATGAAAGTCCAATTAATTCCTGCACGGCTCCGGTTGAGGCGGTTCCTTCATAAGACGCCACCTTCACGAACTGTACCTCGCATTGGCCGCGGAAGTGCTTTACCAGGTCAGAAACTACCATAAAGGCGCCATTCAATACGCCGATAAAAACGGGGGTCTCCTCCGCATGGTCGTCGGTAATGCGGCGCGCCATTTCCTGAATGGCAAATTCGATTTCGCCCGAGGAGATAAAAGGGACGAATCGTTTATCATGAAGATGAATCACGTGGTTGTGTTTGGAAATAAAGGGCAAAGATACGTAAAGCGGGGGAAGAGACAAGATGTGGTGAAAGGAGTGAGGAGCAAGGAGCGAGTATCGAGGAGCAGGAAGAGAGAGGTGAGGGGTGAGAGGAAAGAAGAAAGAAGAAAGAGAAAAGAGAAAAGAGGAAAGAAAAATGAAATCGAAAAACACGAACAAGTTAACGTAGCATAACGACGGAAGCGGAAACCGGTGTATCCCTGTCTTGGAGGGAGTGTTCAACGAACTGTGGCAGTTTTCCAATCGCTCTGTGCTCATCGCCACGTTCTTCTCTCCTCGTCTTGTGGCCTTTCCCCTTTTCTCTTTCTTCTCTCCTCCTGCTTTTTTCCTCTTGCCTCTTTGCTCTTTCTTCTCTCCTCTCGCTCCTTGCTCCTCGCTCCCCACTACATTTTCCGAAAATTATGTAACTCCCGTGGCCTCACGCCTCACGAACTTTGTTGTAGCCCGCCCCAAAAACACCGACCATGATTACCCGGCGAAAACTCCATCTCTATCAATATTTCAATGCCGATCGTTCCGACTGGAATCTCTATGCCACGCCCGCTGAAAAGGCGGGTATGACCGACGGCGACTGGTTACTGATCGACCGCCTGATGCAGGAATTGCTGTTGGCTGAACGTGGTAAACTTGACGCCGAGGCACAAGCGGCCCTGCAAGAACGACTCAAACGTTGCTGCGACGGTCCCGAAACCGAGGCAGAAGCGCGACGCGTGGCATTCGTCAATTATAACTGAACTTCACCCCTTGCCTTCTATACGGCTAACGAGAGGTCGCTGATGCGGTTGAGGGCCGCTTCCCATTTGATTTTCATCGTATCATAGGACGCATCCGATACGTCGGACGACACCGTTAAGAGAGTGCCATCTTCCACGGACGCCAATACAAACACTTCCCTACCCCCTTTCCATTGCATCGCTTCTACGCCCGTCAGGTCATCGTCCCCTTCCGGTGTGAGGATGCCTTCGTATACCCATTCGACCCGGTCATAGGGGCGTTTTTCTTCGATTGTACCGACACGTCCGCCACCGGATCCGTCGCGCAAACGGAGCGGATGACCGATGATCCAGTCGGTATCAAAATAGGTGCCCGGGGCGAACTCCGCCAACCACGTCCGGTTGAACTCGTCTTCGAGTAAGATCATCCAGATCGTTTCTTTTGGAGCCACAATAAATCGGGTTTGGGTGAGCGTTTTCATAGGCACGGGTTTTTGGTTACTTTAGGTACTTGAAAATACGCATTCCCTAACCGATCCTCTCCCAATAAAATCGTAAAATGTCTGTTTTACCGTCTACTTCTTCCTGGTCGTTCCGTCTTTTCACCAACCTTACGACCTGGGTGTTGCTCGCTATTATCGCGGGAATTGCACTTGGACACTGGTCGCCTCAAACCGGACAGGAAATGAAAGTACTGGGCGATTGGTTCGTAGCGGGTATCAAATGTTTTATCGGCCCCATCATCTTTCTAACCATCGTATTGGGTATCGCGGGGATGGGCGACCTTCGAAAAGTCGGACGCATCGGACTGAAGGCTTTGGTGTATTTTGAAATCGTCAGTACGCTTGCCCTTGTAATTGGCGTGGGCGCTGCCTACCTCATCGAACCCGGCCGTATCGACCGGCGGCAACTGGCACTGCCCGAGACCAAAGTTCCGGGAAACGGCAATGGCCATTTTGACTGGATGCAGTTTTTTCTCGACAACCTCACTTTACAGGTGCTTTTAGCTGCGATCGTGTGTGGTATTGCGCTGAACTATTCCTCCCATCGGCAACGGGTGGTCGACGGGTTGTATGAAATATCCTCGTTCGTTTTCAAGTTATTAAAATGGCTGATGTACCTCGCGCCCGTCGGTGCCTTTGGCGGGATGGCCTACACCATCGGCAAATTTGGCCTCGCGACCCTTTTACCTCTTGGAAAACTAATGCTCACTATGTATGTGACGATGGCAATCTTCGTTTTCGGTATACTGGGCGGTATCTTACGGTATTATGGACTTAGCCTTCGCAAGTTCCTGCGGCACATACAGGCAGAATTATTGGTGGTGTTGGGAACATCTTCGTCGGAATCAGCATTGCCGCGTCTTATGGAAAAACTCCAGGAAATGGGATGCTCACGGGCGGTGGTCGGTTTGGTCGTTCCGACAGGTTATTCATTCAACCTCGATGGCACCTCAATCTATCTGTCGATGGCGGTCATTTTCCTGGCGCAATTATACAACGTCCCACTAACTATTACGGATATCATGACCATCCTGTTCCTGCTCATGCTCACCTCAAAAGGGGCAGCCGGGGTCACAGGAAGCGGATTCATCGTGCTGGCCTCAACGCTCACGGCACTTCAAAAGATTCCGGTGGAAGGACTCGCCTTTCTGCTGGGCGTCGATAAATTCATGAGCGAGGCCCGCGCCATTACCAACTGTATTGGAAATGGAGTGGCGGCGATCGTCATCTCGAAACAGGAAGGCGACTTCCAGGCTGATCCGGAGAGGGCGCTTGACTAAAGGGCATTCCTTTACACTGCGACGTCGCCGGATGAACTTGCAACTCTCTAAAGGAATTGTGTAGCGTTAAACAGGGTTTCCAGCCGGATCTTGCCAGGAAATATCAATCCATGAATGTAAAACGACTTTTCGGCACAGCCCTCACGCTTTTGGGTGTGGTTGGACTCATCTATGCTGCCATCCTGTTCATCAATACCGGTGGACAAACCCGGGATGTAAAAGGCATTATTATAAGCGGTCTCCTCGGCCTGGTGTTCTTCGTTTCGGGCATCGGCTTGCTGAAGGGAACGAAAGATGAAAGCTAGCGGGCGGGTGCTTCCTAACGAAAAACGGGTGGGCGAAGTGAGAATCTGGTGCCATGACGGGCTTTTTTTGCGGCGGTATGACCCCATGTCGCATCAAACTCCGGTTTAAAAAGCAAAATAACCGAATATGCCACTTTGTTTGCCGAATAGACCCTGTCTGCTACCACTTTCGGACAAGGTCATTGTAATATGAGGTCTGGTGGAAACGTGCATGTAGATTTGCGCCAAAAAAAAATGGATTCACTATCAATCACCCCAAGTCGATACCTGAATGCCCGTTTACTTTTGGCAATGTTTTTCGCATTCGTATCATCGATTGCATTTTCTCAAAGCCCGATGAGCCGCATCTGGATTAACATGTCACATGAGGAAAATCCAGGTAACCAAATCCTGATTGGATATACCGATATGGCGACATTGGAAGTCGACCCCGGTTTTGACTCGGCACTGGCACCCGTGGGAGATTGCCTTTCGTCGCTTATCGGTTCTGGACACTACGTTATACAGGCCCGACCGGCTTTCGAAGCATCAGATGTAGTTCCGCTTGCATTGCATGCCCAATCGTCGGGCACGTTTACGATCTGGTTGGATCATGGAGATGGCATTTTCGAACAAGGCCAACCCATCTATCTCTACGACAATTTGGAAAACAAGTGCTCGGAATTATCAGCCGATCCATATGTATTTACATCCGAATCGGGTGACTTCGACGATCGTTTTCAATTACTTTACCAAACGACCGCACTCGGCCTTGGGTCATCGTCCCAAGAAGTTGTATCGGTTTACAACGAAGCAGGTATTTTGACGGTACAAACCGGATCCGAAACAGCATCGCACATTCAGGTGTTCGACCTTCAGGGCCGGGAAATTGCCCAATTGAAGGGATTTACAACTTTAACTGCGTCATTGCCATCTGTACCGGCGCAACACGAAGTGAGGCTTGTGCGTATTGTGTACCCTTCGGGTCGGGTGTTGGTCCGTAAGATAGTATTTTAAGACAAAGTACGTTTTCCGGAAAACAGCACGAATCCGCAGTCCGTGCGGCTTGAAGGCAGGCGTACCTTTATTATGCATTTGGTTAATTTTTAGAGAAGCTACGCTCGTCCCAGGACGGGCGTAACTGCTTTATCGAGGAAAAAATCAGCGATTAAGCCCCGTAAATGACTGGTAGTGTTTCCCGAGCGGCACCATACACTTTACATCGTGTTCACTGACGTACCATTCCAGACAATAACCATCGGGATCTACTTCATGCTGTGCACGTAGCATCTCGAAGGCACGGTCTATCGCATCGGGTTGTGACGGATAGTCCGGAATATAAAAACTATTGTAGGGACCATTTTGGATGGTAAACGTACTGAGACCCTCTTGCTCCATTTCGCCATCCAGGATGCTCGCTGCGGCTTTATACGTACCCCCGTCGCGGCCGGGCCAGAAGAGGCCATAAAAATGGCGCCTCTCGTTAGCGGGAAGCATCGACTTCAACGTTTGCATCGCATCGGAGGCACCGTGGCGTCCGTCAACTGCCGTCACGCAAAAAACCGGAACGTCTTCCTGGAAGGTAAAGCTGTCCATGATGGGGGAGATTTTCTCAAATTTACGAAAAAAAAACCACCTTCTACAACGCCAATTCAATCCAAACAGGCGCGTGGTCGCTCGTTTTTTCCCATCCCCGCACCTGTCGGTCGACTCCGCCTGCCTTCAGGTGGTCTTTGAGTTGGGGACTAAGCAGGAAATGGTCGATACGCAGGCCTGCATTACGCTGGAAGGCGTTGCGGAAGTAATCCCAAAAGGTATAAATCGTTTCGTCGGGGTATAGGGTTCGAAGTGCGTCCGTCCACCCCTGCTGCACCAACGACTGGAATGCCGCCCGCGTTTCAGGTCGGAAAAGCGCATCGTCGACCCAACGTTCCGGCTTATACACGTCTTTTTCGGTGGGCATCACGTTGAAGTCACCCGCCAAAAGCACGGGCGTGTCGTGTGACAGAAGTATGGCAGCCCGTTCCTGCAAGCGTCGGAACCAATCCAGCTTGTAATCAAACTTTGGGCCCGGTGCCGGATTGCCATTCGGCAGGTACAGGCAGGCGATGACAAGCGGGCCCGCGAGTACTTCCAGGTAGCGGCTTTGTTCATCATCGGGGTTCCCCGGGAGCACACGGGTGATTTCCTGTAACTGGATGTGGTTCTTTGCTAAAATCGCGACGCCGTTCCAGCTTTTTTGGCCCTGCCAGAAAGCCTGGTAGCCGGCATCCGAAAACGCGGTAAGCGGAAACTTCTCTTGAGGGGCCTTGAGTTCCTGAAAACAGGCAACATCCGGCTGCGCCATTTCCAGCCATTTCAAAATGACCGGAAGTCGTCCGTTCACGCCGTTTACATTGTAGGTAGCAATCTTCATCCAGATACGTTTTCTCTAAGGTAGTCAAAAAACGCGGCAGAGACACGTTCTCGATTGTTATAAAAATTCGATTTAGCGCTTAAAAATTGACAACATAAAACTTCAATTATGTTTTTGTTATAAAACTCCATTTAGGCTTTTTTTGCTTTGCCATGTCATCAATTTCTGCCATTTTGCGTCAAACCCCAACTACCCCATGAAAAAAAACCTCAGCAGCGGCGAAAGCCTCTGCCGTCTGGTGGCTGCCGCTGCCTGTTTCTATGTGCTGTACTTCTTCGAATTTGACTGGAAAATGGCGATAGCCGGAGCCATTGGACTTTTCTTTTTCATTACCGGAATTTGGCGTGTCTGCCCCATTTATTCCCTATTTCACATTTCAACCCGGCGGCCCTCCGAAAAAAGGTAACTGTAAACCATTGGTAACGAAATACCTACCAACGCTTCGCATTTGCGACAGGGGCGACATTGCTTCTTGTTTCGTTTATTGGGCAGCTTATTCATACTAAAGAAAACTGGGAATTTGTACGTAACCGCGCACGTAGTTCTACGTGTTTTTTGAAGGATGCCATTACCGCATCTTAATTTTGATATTTTTACCACACTGAATCTAAAACAAAACAACGATCACATGGACAAGACAAACAACAACGTAATCCCTCTGAAACAAGCAAAAGAGTGGGCGGCAAAGTGGCAGGAATCCAATAGCCTAAAAGCCTTTTTGATACAAAAGGACAATATCGACTCGATTCTGGCGGCCGGATGTGGAGCAGTTAACTTCCGGGGCTATTTAGGCTTGGATGACGACGGAAACCCTGTTTTTATGTTGGTGGGTGTGGACGCTAACGGAGATGACATCATTGACGAGAGAGAAGGGTGTTTTGTTTACGACTATAACTTTCCCTGCCCGTCTCATTGCGATTCATCCAGCCCTCTTTTCAAACCATGACGGACGTTATAATTCATTTGGCTGTATTTTTGCCCGTTTTTAATCTCATCTTGTCAGTTTCAATAGTAGAAAAACACCAAGCGGAATTACGGGCTTTTGTCCTATATCAAGCCGCTATCCTGGGTATAGACTGGCTCAACACTGGACTTGCCTGGTGGGGAGTACACAATCTCTTATTGTCGCATTGTTACTTTTTCGGACAATTTCTTCTACTTAGTCGGTTTTACTACTTGCTTCTGAAGCACGGCAAACAAAAGAAATTTGTACTCTTGTTATCATCCTTTGTGGCGATCTTGAATGTGATAAATCTTGCCTTTTTTACGAAGAATTTATTTTCATTTTCCCATTTTGAGGTGTTTGTATGCTCGTTTCCCATAATTATCTACGCCGCCGTCCATTTTTATAATATGTTGGACGGCGAACGGCAGTTTTACTACACTAACGCAGGTATAATTGCTTATTTATTCGGCAGCACTGTTATTTTCCTATCAGGCAATCTCATTAACGAACTAAAAATAGACGATGACTATATACGAATTACAAATAGTTTAATGTATATCGGATATCAGGCACTCGTCTTCCTTGATCTCAGGAAACTCTCAATAGCCAAAAGAAATTTAAACAGCAGTGAACTCAGATAATGTTGGTATCGCGGTTGTCTACACCTCACTCGCTTTTCTTGTCATGGCGGGCGTCATGATCACGTTCTTCTACTTCTCCAAAAAGAAAATACTTCAAAAAGAACTGGAAAAACGTGATCTCCGCATCTCGCACCAAAAGGAACTACTGCGGTCGATCATCCTCACACAGGAGGAAGAACGGGCGCGGATTGCCCAGGATCTTCACGATGATATCAGCTCTAAACTGAACATCGTGTCGCTGAACGGGCACCTCCTGAAAGAAAAAAGCCTGCCGCCGGATGAGGCCGATCGCATACGGGAAGCCATCGTTGAACTGACGGGAAAAGCACTGGAAAACTCCAGACGCATCGCCCACGACCTGCTGCCTCCCGTACTCGAAAAATTCGGACTGGTAGCCGGTATCGAAGAATTAGTGCAGGAATTCGAGGCGTCGAAGCGCGTTACGACGACCTTTACCCAGCACCTGTCGCAGGAACCGGAAGACGAACGCACCAGCCTGCAGGTTTTCCGCATATTGCAGGAATTGATGAACAACTCCCTACGGCACGGAAAATCGACCCATATCAACATCGACCTGTCGGAGGAAAACGGCCGCTATAGCTGCCACTACACCGATAACGGATCGGGTATGGACGCGCAGACACTGAAGAACGCCCGCGGCCTCGGCCTGCGAAACATAGAGAACCGGATAGAAATTCTCGAAGGGACCTTTAACATCGACAGCCAGCCAGGCAAGGGAGTTCGGGTTCTTTTCACCTTTTGATCGTAACGATGGAACAACAACCGCATACGCACATCCGCATCGCCCTCGCCGACGACGAAATGCTCTTCCGGAAGGGTATTGCCTTCCTTTTGGGACGCGAAAGTGATATTGAAATCGTGCTTGAGGCTTCGGACGGACAGGAGCTCGTCGATTACCTGAAGGAAAGCCATGAACATCCGGATATTGTACTCATGGATCTCAAAATGCCCTGTCTGAACGGGGTGGAGACTACTAAAATCCTGAACCGAAATTTTCCCAACATCCGGATTATCGCCCTTACCAGCTACAACACAAAACCTTTCATTGCCAACATGATACAGGTAGGTGCTGTTTCGTATATCGTCAAAAATGCGAGTCCGGACGAGATGATCCATACCATCCGGCAGGTGGCCGAAAAAGGGTTCTATTATAACGAAGAGGTCATGCAGATCATCCGGTCGGGCGACCTGCGGAAAACACCTAAAAGCCTACTTGACAACACCTTTCTCACCCAGCGGGAGCTCGAGATACTTGAAGGCATCTGCCAACAGAAAAATTCCGCGGAAATCAGTGCCGAATTGTACCTCAGCCAGCGCACCGTTGAGGGACACCGCACCAACCTTCTGGTCAAGACCGGATCGCGCAACATCGCCGGCCTGGTGGTCTTTGCCAT
>DATGXZ010000165.1:0-2889 GCA_035298445.1 Flavobacterium sp. | reverse complement strand
ATTAAACCTACAAGGTTTTGAAAACCTTGCAGGTTGGTATTCCGGCAATATAGGTCATACTACTTGCTCCTCGCTCCTTGCTCCTCTTTCGCAAACCTTGCAGGTTGTAAACACGACGGACGCACTACCCACTGACTACTGACTACTGACTACTCAAAAAAAAAGCCCATCCGAAACGGACAGGCTTTTCTTTTAAAGGGCTATCAAAATCAGCCTTTTTCCGGAAGGAGCATCCCGATGATTTTGTCTTTCGTCAGGTATTTTTTCGCTACAGCCTGGATGTCGGCGGCGGTGATGCCGTTGATTTTCTTTTCGGTTTCGAGTACATCGGCCGGTGACACACCGTTGATATACGAACGCGTGAAATTGGTGAGCCAGAAGCGGTTTTCCTTGACGTTCTTTTTGTATTCAAGGAGTTCGGCTTCGCGGAATTTCACCAGGTCTTTTTCTTCCGGACCGTTGTCGATGATCTTCTGCAACTCGCGGAGGGCGGAGGCAGTCAGTTTCTCGGCATTTTCGGGTCCGCACGGGAAGGAAATACTGAAGTTATAGCTGCCGTACGGCACTTTGTTCATTCCGCCGCGGGCACCGACGCCGTAGACGCCGCTTTCGTTTTCGCGGAGTTCTTCAATCAATTTGATGCTAAGAACCTCGCCGAGCGCCTGCAAGGCGAAGGCTTCTTTCGTAGAGTACGTCGTGTCACCATAGTACATGATGTTGACCGTACTCTTCGGATCCTGGCCTTTGTTGACCACCTTTTTGAGATCGCCCCGGATGAAGCGGTATCCTGGGTCTTTCGGCTGTTCGTGCGTGCCTTTTGACGGCAGTGACGCCAGGTATTGCGCGGCGAACGCTTCGATGGCCGCGTCGTCGATGTTGCCTACGAAATAGAAGTGGAAGTCACCGGCATCGGCGAAACGCTCTTTATACTTGCGGTAGGCCAGTTCATAATCGGTGGCGTCCCAGGTTTTGTCAGTCGGTACGATACCGTTGAAACGCGGGTTTTGCGAGTTCAGGTAGGTATAGAACTCCTGTTGGAAGTACATGGTCGGCTCTGACATCATGTTCTTGTAAAACGCCGATTGCTTCTGGCGGTAGCCATCGAACGCCTCTTTGTCGAGGTTGAGATCGGTGAAGTAAGCATACACCATTTGGAAGAGATACTCGAGGTCTTTCGGTGTCGCCGACCCCCGGATGCCTTCTGTGGAACCCGAAACATACGGTGAGGCACTTGCGATTTTCCCCGACATGAACTTGTTGATGTCGTTGACCTTCAATCCGGAGAAGCCCGCTTCGGTGAGCGCGCCCATCGCGAACTGGGTTTTCTTCATTTCGTCGTCGGTGAAGAAATTCGATCCGCCGAGGCTGATACCTTCCATCATGACTTCATCGTTCTTAAAATCGGTCTTTTTGTAGGTCACTTTGGCCCCGTTAGACAGTGTAAGGGTGACCGCGCCGATTTTGTCATCGGTTTCTTTTTTTACGACCGAACCCGCCTTTACCGGATTCCGGAGCAGGCTCTGGGCGATGGCCACATCTTCATAAGGCGTGACTTCGGCTTCATTGATGGCGAGTGCTGCCAGTACTTCGGCCTCGGTTACTTTCTTCAGTCCGTCTTTTTCCGGTCCGGTTATCACGATCACGCGGTTGTCGTCTTTCACATAGCCTTTGGCGGCGGCATTGACCTCTTCGAGCGTAACGCCCGGTAACAACTGCTTGATAGCTTCGTAATTCCATTCGATACCCGGCGAAGGTGTTTGCTCAAGGAAGTGCGATTGGTATTCGCTTACGAAGTTCGACGATTCCGACTTGTTACGGTCTTTATACGCGCTTTCGTATTGGACCATAATCTCCGATTTCGCGCGGTCAAGTTCTGACTGGGTAAATCCGTATTTTTTAGCGCGGGCGTTTTCAAGGGCGAGGGTCTTGAGGGCTGTTAATACCTTGTCTTCTTCTACCATCGCAAACGATTGGTAGGCTTCTTTGTCGCGGGCGTAGGTTCCGCCGTGGTACGAAAATCCATAAGTGAATGGCGGTGTAGGCGAATTCGTCAGCTCCTGTAGGCGGTTGTTGAGCATGGTGGCATAAAGGCCCTCGATGAAATCCTTACGGCCGTCTGCGATGGTCACCTGCGGCTTCTTGACGTCGTAATCCTTATACATGAGCTGGATTTGCGTGCCCGATGCCTCTTTGTCGCTTTCGATGCACACGAAGGTTTCCTTGTGGTTCGGAAGGCTGTATACCTGCCGCGGCCGTTCCTTCTTCGGATTGGTGTAGGAAGCGAAGTGTTCTTTTACTTTCTTCTCCATGGCATCCACGTCGATATCGCCAACGACGATCACCGCCATCAGATCCGGGCGGTACCAGTCTTTGTGGAAATTGACGATTTTATCGTAGGTGAAGTTTTGGAGAATCTCTTTTTTTCCGATCGGAAGACGCTCGGCATGCCTTGATTTGTACAGCATTTTTGGAAGGTAGCGATCTTCCATCCGCTTGTCGGCGCCGAGTCCGAGGCGGTATTCTTCCAACACCACGCCCCGCTCCTTGTCGATTTCTTCCGGGGTGAGGTTGGCGTTAAACGCCCAGTCTTCGATGATTTGGAAACCTTTCTCCAATTTTTGCGGATCGTCTGATGGGATCGGAAGGAAATAGACCGTTTCATCAAAGCTGGTATAGGCATTCAGGTGTTGCCCGAATTTCACCCCGATGCTTTGCAGGTAGTCGACCAGGGCGTTCTTCGGGAAGCGCTTGGTGCCGTTGAAATTCATGTGTTCCATGAAGTGGGCAAGTCCTTGCTGATCGTCGTTTTCCATCAACGATCCGGCGTTTACGACCAGGCGCAGGTCGACCTTGTTTTCTGGTTTGGCGTTGTGGCGGATGTAGTAGGTA
>DATGXZ010000164.1:0-2607 GCA_035298445.1 Flavobacterium sp. | reverse complement strand
AGTCCACCGCTGCCGATATCGTGTCCGGCCTGTACCAAGCCTTTTGTAACGGCTTCCTGTAGCGTATCAAAAGCCGTACGGAACTGCGTGGCATCGACCACCGTAGGCGCTTCGTCCCCGATTTTGTTCAACACCTGCGCAAACGACGACCCACCCAAGGCATGGGCGTCACCCGACAGGTTGAGGTAATAGATCGACCCTCCGTTTTTCTGTAAGACAGGCTCGACTACCTTCGTAAGGTCGGTGCAGTTGGCCGCGGCTGAAATGATAACGGTGCCTGGCGCCATGACATCACCATCGGGGTATTTCTGTTTCATCGAAAGCGAATCCTTACCGGTCGGGATGTTGATCCCCAATTCGATGGCGAAATCCGAGCAGCCTTTTACGGCTTCGTATAAACGGGCATCCTCGCCTTCGTTTTTGCAGGGCCACATCCAGTTGGCCGACAGTGACACGCCTGACAATCCGTTTTTCAAGGGGGCCCAGACAATGTTGGTCAGCGCTTCTGCGATGGCGTTCCGACTGCCGTAGACCGGGTCGATAAGTGCCGCCGCTGGCGCATGGCCTATGGAAGTGGCAATACCTTCTTTTCCATTGAAATCCAGCGCCATAACACCTACGTTGTTAAGTGGCAGTTGAAGCGGACCTGCGCATTGTTGTTTGGCCACGCGACCACCGACACAGCGGTCGACTTTGTTCGTCAGCCAGTCCTTACAGGCCACGGCCTCCAACTGCAACACCTGCTCGAGATACTCGTTGAAACGGGCCGGGTCGTAGGTCACAGGGGCATACTCATGATCGACCGTTACGTCGTTCATCACCGTTTTAGGCGAACTGCCGAAGAGGTCGTCAAGGTGGAAATCCATGGGTTTCTCACCCGTTGTCTTTGATTCAAACGTGAAGCGATGGTCGGAGGTAACGTCGCCCACGGTATACATCGGGGCGCGTTCGCGTTCGGCCACCCGACGAAGTGTTTCGAGGTGTTCGGGTGCAATCACGAGGCCCATTCGTTCCTGCGATTCGTTGCCGATGATTTCCTTTGCGGAAAGGGTAGGATCGCCTACCGGCAGTTGGTCAAGGTCAATCTTGCCACCGGTGGCTTCTACCAGTTCGGATAAGCAGTTGAGGTGACCGCCCGCACCGTGGTCGTGGATGGAAACGATCGGATTGATGTCACTTTCTACAAAAGCGCGTATGGCGTTGGCGGCGCGTTTCTGCATTTCCGGGTTCGACCGTTGGATGGCGTTGAGTTCGATACCCGAACTGAAAGCCCCCGTATCAGCTGAAGACACGGCGGCACCACCCATTCCGATTCGGTAGTTCTCGCCCCCGAGGATGACGATTTTATCGCCCTCGACCGGCGTTGCCTTTTGCGATTGGTCAGCCTTTCCGTAGCCGATGCCCCCGGCCTGCATGATGACTTTATCGTAGCCGAGTCGGCGGCCGTGTTCCTGGTGTTCGAAGGTCAACACAGAACCCGTAATCAGGGGTTGGCCGAACTTGTTACCGAAGTCAGATGCCCCGTTGGAGGCTTTGATAAGGATATCGATGGGCGTTTGGTAAAGCCATTTACGGGCTTCCATGCCGTTCTCCCACGGACGGTCCTGTTCCAGCCGCGAATAAGCAGTCATGTAGACAGCCGTGCCCGCCAGCGGAAGCGAACCTTGTCCGCCTGCTAAACGGTCACGGATTTCACCGCCCGAACCCGTGGCCGCGCCGTTGAAAGGCTCGACGGTAGTAGGGAAGTTGTGGGTTTCCGCTTTAAGGGAAATCACTGATTCGAATTCTTTTTTTTCATAGAAGTCAGGGCGATCGGCCGACTTAGGCGCGAACTGCTCGACTTTCGGGCCTTTGATAAAGGCTACGTTGTCTTTATAGGCCGATACGATCTCATTCGGATGCTCGGCGGAGGTTTTCTTGATGAGTTTGAATAGCGAAGTCGGCTGTTCTTCGCCATCGATGACGAAAGTGCCGTTGAAGATTTTGTGGCGGCAATGTTCAGAGTTCACCTGTGAGAAGCCAAAAACCTCCGAATCGGTGAGTTTGCGTCCCAGTTTTTTCGCCAGGGTTTCCAGATACTCGATTTCCTCTGAGCTCAGGGCCAGTCCTTCTTGGCGATCGAAGGCAGCGATGTCGTCGATTTCGAGTACCGGCTCCGGCGTAATGGCGATGGTGTAGATGTCCTGGTGGAGTCCGTCGTATTTCTGCGACAACATTGGGTCAAAATCGGAGAAGTCGGGTGCCACCGGTTGGAATTCCTCAATGCGGATGATGCCTGAAATGCCCATGTTTTGGGTGATTTCCACCGCGTTGGTACTCCACGGCGTCACCATAGCGGCACGTGGACCAACAAAAAAATCCGGCAGCGCGGATTTCTCTATCAGGTCGGCGTTGCCGAACAGCCATTGCAATTTTGTCGTGTCTTCAGCCGAAAGCCCGGTCTGCGTTTGAACCGCATACACCAAGTTGCCTTGGTTCCGGAAGAAATGAATCATGGAAAAAGGTTTAGTTGTGTGGTGCAAAGGTAAGGAAGCGAGGAGGAATGGGCAAGGAGAATGAACAATGAAGAATGAACAATGAACAATGAACAATGAACAGTGAACAATG
>DATGXZ010000163.1:0-2938 GCA_035298445.1 Flavobacterium sp. | reverse complement strand
GATACTGACCGCGGACGTTGAGAAAATATCATTCGTTTGCTCAAACCGCAGGTTGAGGTTCAGGGCGGGTTGCAGCGACATTTCGTTATGGAATTCGAACTTACGCGACAATCCGACCTGCGCCTTCGGAAGTGTGATTTCGGTGCTTTCCGGTAGCTCCTGGTTTTGGTCGGGAATGGCTGCCGCTATCTTCGCGAATTCTTCTTCGTCGATTGCCCAAATGTTATACGTGGTCGTGATGTCGCGGAGCATCAGGCCGAACTTCCAGTCGTTGCGCTCGAACTGGATGCCCACGTCCACTCCGAATCCCCATGAAGTAGCGAATTTCCCGATGATACGCCGTATTACTTTTGCGTTGACGCCGTATTGCCATCCCGGTACTTTCAGTTTCCGGGCATACGAAAACGTCACGCCATAATCGGCGGTAGAGAAGAGGCTGATGCGGTTGTAGTCGATGTTGCCCTCGCTGTCGATGAGTTCCGTCGTGTTTAGGATATCATCCACCCCAAAACGAATCATCGAAATGCCCCATGCACTGCGGTCGTCTATCGGACGGGCATAGGCCGCATAATCATACTGCGCGATGTTGGCAAAGTAACTGGCATGCATGAAGGTGGCCTGGTGGTCTTCGAGGTGCACGAGTCCGGCGGGGTTCCAATAGCCCGAATTGACATCGGAGGTACTTGCCACAACGGCGTTCGACATACCCAATGCGGCGGCATCGACTCCAATATTCATGAACTCGTTCGAATACTTACGCACCGTCTGGGCAGACGCCAGCGCAGAGGCAGTCAGGAAGGCCGCAATAAGGGTTCTTTTCAAGGCAATTTTTTTAAGGCCCGGAGCCGCGACAAAAGTACATTTTTTTGCGGTTCCGAAAGGGAAGACGCACCGTATCGGGCGAAATCACACATACAAAACGGTGGAACGATAGCGTTATTGTGCTACATTTGCCCGTAAACCTCCGAAATGGATATCAGACGTTATATTCCCAATTTACTGACGTTATTGAACCTGGCAAGCGGCTGCATAGCACTCGTATTCGCCTTCGATCGCCAGTTTGGTTGGGCTTTGTTCTTTGTAGGCCTGGGCATTTTTTTTGACTTTTTTGATGGTTTCTTCGCTCGCCTTTTTCGTGTATCCGGACCTCTCGGTGTGCAACTCGATTCGCTTGCGGATATGGTGACCAGCGGCGTCGTGCCCGGCCTTACGATGTTTTACATGATGACGGCGGCGCTGCACACGCATTTTGAAGGAGTGCTGTCACTTGAAAATCCCTATCTGTGGTTTTGTTTCTCGGCCTTCCTCATCACCCTTGGCGCCTGTTACCGACTTGCCAAATTCAACATCGATACGCGACAGGTCGACTCCTTCATAGGGTTGCCGACGCCTGCTAACTGCCTTTTCATCGTGAGCCTGCCGATTGTACGCAATACGTCCGACTCGATTGTCGTCACCGAAGCGCTGCTCAATCCGTATGTGCTGTTGGCTATCACGCTCTTCAGCACCTGGATCATGAATGCCGAGTTGCCGTTGTTCTCGCTCAAAATCAAGAAGTTTGATGTTAAGGCCTACGCCTTGCAGTTCTTCTTTCTTGCGGTATGTGTACTCCTTTTGTTACTGCTACAAGTAACGGCACTGCCGCTGATCATCCTTTTTTACATCCTGTTATCGGTCGCCCGAAACAAACTGGCATCCGATCATAAGGCTACCGGTGCATGAAACGACGGTCGGTCAGGCGGTCTCGTCGTGCCCCGTCGAAAAGGCGGTGGTGGCGCTTTCTGCCTATACTCATCCTCTTACTGCTGCTCGGAATAGGCGTTTTCCATTATCGGAACGCCATCGCCTACTACTTTAGCTTTCGCAATGACAAACAGGCCAAGACGCCCGAACAGAAGCGTTTGCAGCGTATCCGCGAATTCCAGGTGCTCGAACGTCATGCGCCGCGCGCGGCCGGAATCGATGTGTCGGAATACCAGGGCAGGATTATCTGGGACAGCGTTCGAAACGTGGCCGGACAGTTTCCGATAGAATATGTGTTTATTCGCGCAACGGCCGGCAGCGACCGTCCGGATGCGGCGTTCAAACGGAACTGGAAAGGGGCCGCAAAAGCCGGACTCTTAAAAGGCGCCTATCACTACTACCGCCCGGATGAGAACTCCATCAAACAGGCCGATCTTTTCATCCGAACCGTGACACTGCGGAAAGGCGACCTTCCCCCGGTACTCGACATCGAGAAAGTGCCTGCCAGTCAATCGGTTGACAGCCTGAAAAAAGGACTGAAACGCTGGCTGGATAAAGTAGAGGCCCATTACCACATGAAGCCCATCATTTACACGGGCGAAAAATACTATGACGCCTTTTTGGCCGACGACTTCCCCGATTATCCCTTCTGGATCGCCAACTACAACTTTTTTGTAGAAGAGATCGACGACGACTGGCTGATGTGGCAGTTTTCAGAGAGCGCCCGTGTGAGCGGCATCAAAGGAACCGTCGACCTGAATATTTTCAACGGAACGAAGAAAGAGTTGCGGTTGTTGGGGAAGTAAGGAGCGAGGAGCAAGAAGAAAGAAGAAAGAGGAAAGAGGACACGAAGAGAGAGAATGGATAAAAGTGTACGGATATGACTAATAAAAACAATGACGCATCCGAAGAATATACGGTCATAACAACCTTTATTGACCCGGTACCCGCGCGTGAACTTGCCGAGTGGTTGGAAAGTAAAGGTATTTCCGCTATCCTGACCGATACAACACCCCGGTTTGATGCCAGCTTTGCCAATCAAACGGCTGTGTATGAGTACCAGGTGCGGGTTCCTTCGTCAGAAGTCGAACGCGCACAGGAAATTCTGGAGCAAGCCAATGCGGATAGCGCGATTCCCGAGGATCATTATTTGCGCGACTTTACGGATGAAGAGTTGCTCGATGTACTGCGTAAA
>DATGXZ010000162.1:0-1509 GCA_035298445.1 Flavobacterium sp. | reverse complement strand
GCAGGTCGAATCGCGTTTGATTCCCTTTCTGATTAAAAAAGACATCCGGTCGCGCGTCGTTTACCTCCGCAATACGGATTCGGGTGAATGGATCGGGAAAGTCGATCCTTCCTGGAGCGGCGCGCTACCGGCCACCGTGCTCTACAACGCCCGCCACCGCGTGTTTCGCGAGCAAAGCTTCACCTACGAATCGCTTGAAAAAGAACTTAAATCCATCCTAAATTAATACACTATGAAAATTAAATTCACCATGCTGTTGGCCTTTATGGCTTTGTCATTTGCCTTTACAGGAAGTGGTCCTGGGTACGGAGTAGGCGATGTCGCCACCGATTTCAAACTCAAGAACATCGACGGAAAGAAAGTAGCGCTGGCCGATTTCAAAGAGGCCAAAGGCTTCATCGTTGTCTTTACCTGCAACCACTGCCCGTATGCCGTGGCCTACGAAGACCGCATCATCGCACTCGATAAGATGTTCCGTGCGAAGGGCTATCCCGTTATCGCCATCAACCCCAACAACCCAGCCAAGCAGAAAGAAGACAGCTTCGAATTGATGCAGGTGCGCGCGAAAGAGAAGGGCTTCACTTTCCCGTATCTGTTTGACGAAGGACAAACGATCTATCCGCAATACGGCGCCACCAAAACGCCGCATGTGTATGTGCTCGAAAAAACGGCCAAAGGAAATATCGTACGCTACATCGGCGCCATCGACGATAATTACGAAGACGCCTCGGCTGTGAAAGTACGTTATGTGGAGAACGCCGTGAACGCATTGCTTTCCGGACGCGACATCGAAGTGAAGCAAACGAAAGCCATCGGGTGTTCGATAAAAGCGTAAGAAATCGTTCCTTTGCCAAAAAAACAACATGGATCTTTCCCAACAGGAATGGGCCGAACGGCTCGCGACCGATACGAACCCGGTCATTTTAGACGTACGCACTGAAGACGAATGGAACGACGGGTATATCCCCGGTGCGCTCCACATCGACATCTACAAAGGACAGGGTTTTGTGTATGAAGTAGACCAACTCGATAAAGAGCGTCCGTATTATGTCTATTGCAAAGCCGGAGGGCGAAGTGCACAGGCCTGCGCCATCATGGGGCAACTTGGGTTCACCACCACGTACAACCTCGTAGGCGGTTTCTCGCAATGGGGTGGAGAGGTTGTTAAACCCTAAGAAAAATTACGATAATTTGACATTTGTTTTGTGTTAATGTTTTGAAGAGTCTTAAATTTGCCCTGCTCGCAATAACAATCATAAACCCAAAACAATGAAAGCAAATGTAGGCCGCATTGACCGCGTCATTAGGGTTGTACTTGGATTAGTACTCCTACTGGCCGGCGTACTCGACTGGTTTGACGACGGGATCGTCAGCACCATCGGTGTCGTTGTAGGCGTCATTCTGTTAGTGTCAGCTGCGGTGGGTTTTTGTCCGTTGTACCGTTTTCTCGGTGTCCGGACCACCCGTGGTAAGAAGGTCGTCTACTGACGAGCAAAAGAAAGAGGAGAA
>DATGXZ010000161.1:0-2713 GCA_035298445.1 Flavobacterium sp. | reverse complement strand
CCGTGTGGCAACACCGCTTTTATGTCGTTTCGAAAGCGCCACGCCTTCGAACCCGATTTCGAAAACCAGTTCAGGCGTTACGCTGCGCACCGGCCCGAAACGCTCAAGGGTATTTTTCTTGATCCAGTCGTCAACCTTACGGAACTCGGCGTCGGTGAGTCCGGAATAGGCTTTTGCGAACGTTACGAGTTCCCGTCCGTTCTCTGTTTCCTGCCATAACGCAAACGTATAATCGGTAAAAAGGTTCGACCGGCGCCCGTGTCCGCGCATTGCATACGTCAGCACGGCGTCAATCGTGAGAGGTTCTATCTTCCATTTCCACCAATCGCCTTTTTTACGACCCACCTGGTACGGCGACGCGTTTCGTTTCAGCATTAGACCTTCCGAATGGAGTTCCCGCGCCCGTTCGCGCTCCCTTGTCACTTCGTCCCAGGTAGAAAACGATTGGCGCTCCGACACTTGAAGGGGAAGCGACGGTGAGGCGATGTCAGCGTAAAGACGTTCGAGCAACTGCCGCCGTTCTTCATACGTGCGATCCCGGACGTCCTGTCCTTCCCACTCGAGGATATCGTAAGCACGGATAATGACTGGTGTTGCCTTTAGTAAAGCGGGCGTGACAGTCTTACGTCCGATACGGGTTTGTAAGTCGTTGAACGAGCCGATTTCACCATTGGGAAAAGGCAGAATCTCGCCGTCGATGACCGTGCCGTCAGGAATCGCGTCAAGGAAAGCATTGAACTCAGGGTATTTGTCGGTGACGAGTTCTTCTCCGCGACTCCAAACGTAAAGTTTACCGTCACGGCGGATGGTTTGCGAGCGGATGCCGTCCCACTTGTGTTCGACGCTCCAGTCGAAAGCAGAACCCATCTCTTCGATTGCCCCTTCGATGGGATAGGCAAGATAGAACGGATACGGTTTTGAGAGATAGTCCTGGCTTTGTTCATCGCGTACCAATTGCTGGAACGTCGTCCGCGCCGGATCCCAGTCGCCCATGAGCTTATACGCCAGCAGGTCTTCATCGACATTCTCCGCTTTCGACAGGGCCCGGGTCATTAGTTTTTGGCTCACGCCGATGCGGAAACTTCCGGTGATGAGTTTGGTAAAAACGAACCGCTCGTAATACGCGAGTCCTTTCCAGTTTGACTGCAGATAGGCTTTTTTATAATCATCAGACTTGCTTCGAAGCGCAATGATTTCGAGTAAGAACTCGGTTAGACTCTTGTCGGATGGCTCGTTCGAAGGTGGAACCACCAGCGCGATGGTCTCGGCCAAATCACCTACGATGTGGTAGCTTTCCTCAAAGAGCCACAGCGGAATGCCGGCCAGTTCGTTGGCCCACATGCGCAACAGGGTGGTGTTGACCGGACGGGGCGGCCGCCGATGCGACAGCAGGGCGATGGTCCAGACCTTATCCTCGTCGGAGGCATGGCGAAAATAGTCGGTTAGCGCGTCCACCTTCGCCGATGTCTTATTCGAACTGTCTAAGGTGCGTATGAGTTCGGCAAAATTCTTCATGCAGTCGATTCGGTTGGGGCGGCCGGTTCGGTATCGACGGCTTCGTTGTCGCGCGCCTCAAGTTCCCCTGATTCGCCTTCGTATTGGGTGTGGGCGGTGCGGGCATCGTAGCCCAGCTCACGTAGGTAGCGCGAGAAAATGTCAGAATAGCCGTGAGTGGCGATAACCTTTTCGCAGCCCGTTGCTTTGATGGAATCCAGAAGGGAATACCAATCGCAATGGTCACTCATGACGAATCCTTTATCGATGGCGCGGCGGCGGCGGGCACCCCGGAAAGCCATCCAACCCGATGCGGTTCCGGTTACGAAAGGGGCCATTTTCCGGATCCAGGTGCTGCCATGGGCCGAGGGCGGTGCGATGACAATGTTCCCGAGTAGTTCTTCCTTTTTGGTGAGCTGCGTAACGCGGGTGGTTTCGGGCAGCCAGGCGATGTGGCGGATGACCTCGTTCATATTCTCTACCGCGCCATGGGTGTAGATCTTCCCGATAGATGTGTCGAGGTGGCGGATGAGGCGTTGCGCTTTCCCGAGGGTATAGCCAAACAAAACCGAGGTGCGGCCTTCCGCCTGATTCTCGGCCCACCAGCCGTTGATATCCTGGAACACCTGGGCCTGCGGCACCCAGTTGAAGGCGGGCAGTCCGAAGGTACATTCTGTAATGAAGGTATGGCATTTAATGGGTTCGTAGGGCACGGCAAGTCCGTCGTCTTCGGTTTTATAATCGCCGGTGAATACCCATACTTCCCCTTTGTATTCCACCCGTACCTGCGACGAGCCGACGATATGCCCGGCCGGATGCAGTGAAAACGTCACCCCGTTGATTGTAAAGGTTTCGTTCCACGCTTTTCCGGTTACACGAATCTCTCCGAGTCGGTGACGGATAATGGGCACGTTGTCATGGTGGGTGATATAGGATTGATGCCCCCAACGGGCGTGGTCGGAATGGCCATGGGTGATGATGGCCTTGTCGACGGGGCGCCACGGATCGAGGTATACGCCGGCCTGGGCGCAGTAAATGCCTTTGTCGTCGAATACAAGGAGAGGGGGCTTTTGAACCATTTAGCTTAAAAATACGACGATTTGCGTTAAGCACCGGAATGGGCGATTATTTTAACAATTGTTACGGGTTTCCCGTACCTCTTATTCCGGCAATAAGGCTACCTTCGAGACCTCAAAGGTTTTAAAAACCTTTGAGGTCT
>DATGXZ010000160.1:0-1666 GCA_035298445.1 Flavobacterium sp. | reverse complement strand
TAAAGTAGTCGTGACCTTTGACGTCGTCGCATCGAACGCCCTTGACGAGGAAGAAAAAGGACGGCTGCGCGAAAAACTGGCCTCGCGGCTCACATCAGCGCATGTACTCATGATTGCCGCCGATGACGACCGTAGCCAATTGACGAACAAGGAAATCGCGACCCGCCGTCTTCTCGAGCTTATTCGAAAGGCGCTCCTCGTGCCCAAAAAACGAAAGCCGACCAAAGTACCGCGTGCGGTTATCGAAAAACGCATCAAGGCGAAAAGAACCACTTCGGAAATCAAGCGAAACCGGCGGAGACCAGAGTTTTAAATTGTCAGTGGATCGTAACGGGCATTCATCTTTAACAAAAGATGCGGTTTTCCCGTAAAACGGTGTCGCCGGGAAATCGTAGCTTGGCTTCGGGGAGGGGCCGATGCCTTTCCCTACCGAAAAAAACCGACATAGCCATACGGGAAAACCGCACATTTTGTTAATCTTTACGCGTGTGACCCGATACCATCCGCAGATCGGCAACCTCAATCCGTCAAGGCTTCTCTCGAAGCGGATTCAGACAACTATCAAATACGTTAATCCAATCCGATTTATTGAAACTCTGGGGTCCTAGTTCCAGATTCGTTCATCGAACCAAAAATAAGTTCCTTCTATCTCATTACATGTTTAACAATTTCTATGGTTTTCCCGTAAAACGGTGTCGCCGGGAAATCGCAGTTTGGCTTCGGGGAGGGGCCGATGCTATTCCCTACCGAAAAAAAACCGACATGGGAATACGGAAAAACCGCACATTTTGTTAATGTTTCAGTGCCGGACATCAAGATCGACTAAACAAATGTCAAAAAACACCCGCGAACGCAAAAAAACCAACTCTTCTCCGTATTTTCGCGTCGTCTCAAAGGGGTGCTCTACCAAGGGCTGAGATTATACCCGACGAACCTGGGCAGGTAATGCTGCCAAGGGACTTACGACTGCCGGAGTGCACGCCGCAGTCGCGGATTTTCAAGTTTAACCAAAGGATAATAGCCCCTTTTATTCGTAAATCATTTACGGATGAAAACTCTTTTCCATTTTGCTTTTGGGCGTGCCGCCGGCCCATTACCCCAGGCGGATCTTCAACGTGTATTCAAGGGCCGCCGTCGGGCTGTCCGTTCCAAGTCCTCGCTCGTACCTCGCTGCGGGCTTTCCTCTCCCATCCCTCACGCAGTCATGGCACTGGCGCTGGCGTTTTCGGTTTCGACCCGCGCCCAGGAAAAACCCAATGATTCACTGAAAGGGCTCGACGAGGTGCAGGTATCCTCTATCCGGGCAACGGCCAAAACGCCGGTCAGCTTCAGCAACCTGTCAAAACAGGAGATGGCATCGCGCAACCTGGGCCAAGACATTCCCATGTTGATGCAGTTCCTTCCCTCAGTCGTCACCACATCGGACGCCGGAAACGGTTTCGGCTACACGGGCATTCGGGTCCGAGGAAGCGATGCTACCCGCATCAACGTCACGCTCAACGGCATCCCTTACAACGACGCCGAAAGTCACGGTACGTTCTGGGTGAACATGCCTGATTTTGCGTCGTCGGTACAAAACCTGCAATTACAGCGGGGTGTGGGAACGTCTACCAACGGAGCCGGTGCCTTCGGGGCCAGCCTGAACCTGCTGACCGATTCCTACAGC
>DATGXZ010000159.1:0-7789 GCA_035298445.1 Flavobacterium sp. | reverse complement strand
GTGTGACACCTCCACAAAATGCCGTTGGTTTGTGCATGAACGGTAATTTTGAAGAATTTGTACCTGTTGGCTCTACGAACATGCTGTCGCATTACGCCTACGCCACCGGGGATGCGTCGAATCCGTCGGAATGTCAGGCGGGCTCAATGGGTCCTCTCGATGGTATCGCGCAGTATGATCCTTCGCTTACATCTGTCATGGCGCGCACCGTGCCGTCGAATTACATCGACGAGTTCATTGGTCCTATTGGCGCTTTCGACCAGTTCGCGTTGATGATCAATTATAAAGAATCGCCTATCATGCATTCGGTCGTGCGGACGAAGCGCTTTAAGACCAATAACGAAACGGCCATTGTGTTTAACTATAAAGCCGTCCTGCAAAGCATCCTTGACGACGAAGCACACGTAGACAACCAGCCGTTCCTGAAAGCGCGCGTTCTCTCGCAGAGTGGCGCTGTGGTAAGTGAATTCTGTTTGATTGGGGATAAAGACAACTGTATCTTCACAACCGCTCCCTATCTGGAAGGTGGCAGTATTGTATTGTACACCAAAAACTGGCAGGTCGGCACGCTGGACGTTTCCCAGATACCCGACAACCAAGAGTTTACGATAGAGTTCATCGCAACACGCTGCGGTCTTATGGGCCATTTTGGGTATGTTTTCATTGATGATGTATGCTCCATCCATACAGATGAGACGCTACAGGGAAGTTTGACCCTCGATCCGATGTATGCGGATTGTCCCACCTTTCCGATGCAGATTTGCGGCAGCTATACCATCCCGAATTCAAACGGTATCTCGGCCGTGATGTCGAACGTCGTATTGAAATTGGCTACCACTACCGGAAGTAGCGTATTTACGTCTACCACACCTCCCACCATCGATTCGGTAAACAAGCGCTTTTGTTTTACCGTGCCTGCCACGGCCTTTCCCAACACCACGTCGGCCTATAATGCCTCAGTATCGGCGGATTTCAACATTTCCGGTACGGGGTGCACGAGCGAGTTTGACGCCGCCATGGACGCTGATGCCAATCCCGGCCCGGATATTTCCTTCCTCAACTGCACCAACTGCAACCTCGACCTAACGGCTGCTTCCCTAAGCGAATGCGATCCTAACCATGACGGGAAAGCGTTCTTCAATCTGGTCGAAGCAAATCCGTTGTTAGTCACCAACCAAAACGGCGTTTCTTTTTCCTATTTCACCACCTATGACGCAGCCGTGGCAAATACGGGCGCGATTACGAACGCCGGGAACTATGAAAGTATAAGTAAAGCGGTATATGTGAGGGTGACACAGTCGGCAAATTGCTTCAAAATCATCCCATTGACGCTTCTTGTGCGAAACCCAGTGGCTACCATCTCCGGCATATTGAATGTGTGCAACGGTGGTACGACACTCACCGCTTCCGATGGCATTTCGTACCAATGGTCGACGGGTGAAACCACGAAGAGCGTCGTTGTGAGTGCTACTGGAAGCTATTCTGTATCGATAACCGATTCTTTTGGTTGCACCAGTACGGCATCTGTGACAATTTCCCCCAACCAGGTCGCCATGCAGCCCGATTTGCAAATCATGCAACCGGGTTGCTTTAGCGCAACGGGAACAATTACGGTTACATCGACAGCAGCCGAATATAGCTTTGATAACGGAGCCACATGGGGAACCAGTCCAACGGCGTCGGGTCTTGCGGTAGGCACGTACCGTGTAAAGGTCAAAACCGCGGTAGGCTGTATTTCATATGCCGTGCCGGTTACCATTAACCCCTTTTACCTCCCTTTCCCGGATTATAACAAAGTTGATCCCACTGAATGCGGGGGAACGGGCAGCATTACCATAACGACCCCCGCGGTCGCCTACAGTTTTGATGATGGCGCGACCTGGGGAACATCGAATACACTGTCGGGCATTCCGTCGGGGACTTACAATATTCGCTTCAAGAACCAGTTTGGCTGTATTTCGAATGCGAATAGTGTTGTCCTGACGAGCGACTTCCTTCCGGATGCGACCTATACCACCGTCAACCCTACCTGTGGCACGGGAGGCAGTATCACTATCACCACGCCCGGATCAGAGTTCAGTTTTGACGGCGGTACGACTTGGGTAACAGATCCCACATTGACCAATGCCAGTGACGACGAGACTTATATGATAAAAGTCAAAAATGCGCAGGGGTGTACGTCGCCGTCCGTATATGTCTACCTTACCGACTTCAGTTCCTCGTATCCGGACGTAACAGAGGTACAGCCCCAATGCGGCGTGGGCGGAACCATTACCGTTACAACCGTAGCCGATTTCTACAGTTTCGACAACGGAGTGACATGGGGCACCGACCCGGTGGCGGCCAATTTGCCACCCGGAAACTATATCGTGAAGTTGAAAACCGCCTCTGGATGTATTTCATGGGGGAACTACAGCTATTTGTATGAGTTCCATTTACCGACGCCAAACTATACGACTACAGCTCCTTATTGTGGAGACGGCGGCACCATTTCCATTACTGACACGGCATCCGAATACAGCTTTGACAACGGCGTAACCTGGACAACCAATGCCATTGCAACGGGTCTTCCGGAAGGCAATTATAGGGTACTTGTTCGCAACGGAACGGGATGTACCTCCTACACGGCCTGGGTATCGTTGTGGGAAACGTTTGAGCCCTCTCCGTATTACACCATCGTACAGCCTACCTGTACGACAAACGGCAGTATCACCATCACAACCACTGCCTCGCAATATAGCTTTGACGACGGTGTCACCTGGCAGAGTTCAAACACACGCAGCAATTTGACTCCCGGTCAATACGTTATCAAGACCAAAACCGCGGGCGGCTGCGAGTCCTACCGTAACTACGTATATCTGGAGGAGCCGCATCTGGCCGATCCGATTGTCACCATTACCCATCCGTTTTGCCTTGAAACCACCGGTACGATCAGTATCGAACCCATTCCGGGCTCGGTGTATAGTTTCAATGGAGGCCAGTCGTTTCAAGCCTCAAATGTGAGTGGCCCGCTGCTTCCCGGGTATTATATACTTGTAGTCGAAGATGCCACGACCGGCTGTCGGTCACAACGACAATACGCGTATATCAACTACCCGTATGGCATTCCTCCTGCCCCGGTAGGCCCACCACAGCAATTATTTTGCGTGCACAACAGTCCGAACGTGGCGTTCATAAAGGTTGACGGCCAAAACATCAAATGGTATGAAGACGCCGCCCTTTTACATCCGATACCGATTGATACGGCGCTTCAACACGAAAAGACCTATTACGCCACGCAGACAGTTGCGGGGTGTGAGAGTCAGGATGCCTTACGAGTGGATGTGTTGGTAGTGGAGTATGAAATTCTCGTGCATCCCTACGAAACGCCGGTTTGCGACGACGGGAACGACGGGCGCGAAATCATCGACCTGAACGAATACAACTTTGGATTGATAGAGGGATATGACGCTTACCGCTTCGAATTCTATACCACATATGAGTCGGCTGACGCAGCCTTCCCGCCCGGACAGATTCCGACCGCTACTCATTTCGACCTGCCACAGAATGGGCCGACCACGGTATACGCACGGGTCATCGCTCCCAATGGTTGTTGGAAAGCGACGTCGCTGACCCTGCATCCAGTACCGTCGCCTTTCCTAACCATGGACGATCATTATTATGTGTGCCAGGATAAATCGGTCATTCTGTATGCCGATCCCGGGTATAACACCTACCGATGGTCGACCGGACAGGATACTGACCGCATAACCGTAACCGAACCAGGCGTTTACTCGGTTACGGTAGGACGCTACCACGGTATCGTGACCTGTACGTCAACGGTCGATGTCCAGGTCGATTTGTCGGCGCCGGCGACCATTACGAACATTGACACATCCGACTGGACCGACCATGACAATAGCATCGCCGTAAATGTCACCGGGCCGGGTAATTATGAATATGCCCTTGACGGAGTTCACTATCAGGACAGTCCGCTGTTTACCGGATTGCTGAGCGGTTTTTACACCGTGTATGTACGTGATAAAAACGGCTGCGGCACGATTGAAAAGGAAACCTACTTACTGATGTACCCGAACTTTTTCACGCCAAATGGCGACGGGTATAACGACTTATGGTCAATCCGATTTGCGTCTGCCGAACGCGATCTTGATGTCAAGATCTTCACGCGGGAAGGGAAGTTCGTGCGACAGTTACGGTACGATCAAAAGTGGGACGGAACGTATGACGGAAGGCCGATGCCCGCCGATGATTATTGGTTTTTGGTTACCCGCGCGGACGGTACCGAACACCGGGGCCATTTTGCGCTAAAGCGATAAACCATCACCAGCCCGCGCCATTTTTGTACCTTTACCCTTCCAACGACTACAAGGATGCCCATAGAATCGATCGCCTACCGCGAAACCGGTTATTTTTCTCCGCTGATCCTCGACTACCTAGACGAGAACCCGACTGTAAAGCCGCTCTATCATCGATTTCCATCACTTGAAAACCTGTCGCAACAGGCAGACGAGAAAAAGGCAACCTTCCCGATGGCACGTCGCGAATCGTTGGTAAACGCTTTAAAGCGGCAATACGATGGCGTTTCGTCTCCGACAGCGGTGCAGGCTAATCTGGATGCACTGCTTCAGGACAATACGTTTACCGTTACCACAGGTCACCAACTAAGCCTGTTCACCGGTCCGGCTTATTTCCTTTACAAGATCGTGACCACCATCCGATTGGCGAATATGTTGTCAAAGTCCTATCCCGATAAGAAGTTCGTTCCGGTCTATTGGATGGCGACGGAGGATCACGACTTCGAGGAGATTTGCCAGTTCCGTTTCCATGGAAAGAAATTTCGGTGGAACCGTGAAGCGGGTGGCGCGACCGGACGGATGGACCTTAAGGGACTCGACATCGTTTTTGAGCTTTTTTCAAAGGAAGCAGGCGACGGACGTCACGCGGATGAGTTGCGTCAGTTGTTTAAGGATGCCTACCTATCCCATAATTCGCTCGCCGCGGCGACCCGTCACCTGGTGAACGCGCTTTTCGGCGCAGACGGACTCGTGATCGTCGACGGTGACGATCCGGATTTAAAGAAAATCTTCGCTCCGTGGATGGCCAAAGAGGTATCCGAATCGTTTTCCCACAAAGCGGTGACGGCGACCATCGCCAAAATGGGCGATTACAAGATACAGGTGAATCCGCGCGAAATCAACCTGTTTTATCTGGGCGATGACTACCGCTCCCGAATCGTCCGAAACGGTGAACGGTTGGAAGTGTTAGACACTACTCTGTCCTTCTCGGATGACGAGATGCGCGCGTTGCTCGACGCATCACCCGAAAAAATCAGTCCGAACGTCATTTTACGCCCATTGTATCAAGAGGTAATTTTACCCAACATCTGCTATATCGGCGGAGGCGGTGAAATTGCCTATTGGCTCGAACTCAAAGCGATGTTCGAAGTAGCCGACGTACCGTTTCCGATTTTGTTGCTGCGGAATTCGGTGGTCGTGGCATCGGAAAAACAACAGGAAAAAGCGGCGCGTTTGGGGCTTACTCTGTCGGATCTTTTTCGTACCGAAACCACTTTACAGGACCTTGTTGTATCAAAAGTTTCCGCTGCTACTGTAGATTTTTCAGCGCTCCGGCAACAGCTCCATCAGCAATTTGCCGTCCTGCACGAAGCCTTGCACCAAACCGATCCTTCGTTCGCGGGAGCAGTAAAAGCGCAGGAGCAAAAACAGTTGGCCGGACTTGACCGTCTGGAAAGCCGCTGGCGAAAAGCGGAACGACGTAAACACGCGGACGTAGCCGAGAGAGCTGTGGCATTGCGCCGGGAACTCTTCCCTCTCGGAGGCCTACAGGAACGCACGGTTCACTTCGGGGATTTTTATGAGTTGTATGGAGAGGAATATCGTTTGGCACTCAACCAACTACCACCCCTTAATTCGCTGTTTTCCATTCTGGTGATGCCCTAATCGCCATTTTAGTAAATTTGCCGCCGAAAAAACAAAAAGTTATGAATACTCAAACGTTTTCGTTTTCGGTTTTGACGTTTGCGTAAACGTTTGCGTGCCGTTTTTTTGTAGTTTTCGTGCTATAAACTAAAAAAAAACTAGATGAAAAGAATTCTACTCGTGTTAGCCATTCTATTCTCTACACTCGGTGCGAATGCCCAGGGTGTGGGAATCGTAGGAAGTTCTTTGGGCAGTTGGGACAATGATGTTTTCATGCAATCAACTGACGATGTGAACTGGACGTTGGAGAACCAAGTGTTCGGGACCGGGGCCATTAAATTCCGGTTGAACGGTTCCTGGACGACCAACTGGGGCGGATCATCGTTCCCAAGTGGAACCGCTGTACAAAACGGCCCGGATATCGTGGTCACCCCGGGCGTCTACAATGTTGCCTTTAACAGCACCACCGGCGCGTATACTTTCACGCCCGCTGTGACCTTCCCAAGTATTGGCGTAATTGGAACGGCGGTATCTGCCAATGGATTCAGCGGACCGGATGTTGACATGGTGACCACCGATGGGATCACGTACACGCTCTATGCGTATGGATTTTCAGCCGGCGAACTTAAATTCCGACAGGACGATTCCTGGACTTCCAACTGGGGAGGAGACGGATTCCCTTCCGGAACAGCAGTCCTGAACGGTAACAACATCGTAGTACCGGCTGGTTATTACACTGTTACACTGAACATCCAAACCGGCGCATACAGCTTCACATTCCCAAGCGTCGGCGTAATCGGAACAGCACTTCCCAATGGATTTGATGGACCAGATGTGGATATGACTACTTACAATGGTGAAACGTATGTACTTTACAACTATGCGTTCACGGCAGGGGAAGCTAAATTCCGTCAGGACGATAGCTGGACGGTAAATTGGGGAGCTGCTGACTTTCCATCCGGTACTGGCACGCAGGGTGGAGCGAATATCCCAGTGACTGCCGGAAACTACACTGTAAACTTTAACCGCGTAACCGGGGCGTACTCGTTCGATACGCCTATCATATATGATAACGTAGGATTGATTGGAACTGCGGTGACCGCAAATGGTTTCGATGGTCCAGACGTTGATTTGACGACTGTAGATGGTATCACGTACACCCTCGACAATTACACGTTTACAAACGGTGAGGCAAAATTCCGACTCAACGATGCCTGGGTGAACAGCTGGGGCGCGGCGAGTTTCCCTGCCGGGATAGGTCAGGACCCAGGAGTCAATATTCCCGTAGTAGCCGGAACCTATTCTGTAACTTTTAACCGGGCAACCGGGGCCTATAGCTTCGACGGAACGCCTACCTTTCCAACGGTTGGCATCCTCGGACCTGCCGTAAACGGATGGGACGTGGCGGATACCAACCTTACTACAAACGATGGTATTACCTACACGCTACTTAACTTTACCTACCAATCGGGCGAGGCAAAAATTCGCCTTAACGACGCATGGGCCACAAGCTGGGGCAGCAACTCCTTCCCTGCGGGAGGAAACGACGGAACCAATATCGTCATCCCTGCCGGTACCTATGACCTCTCGTTTAATATCCAAACAGGAGAATACTCGTTTTCCGCTACCGGCACCTGGCCGTTGATCGGCATCCTGGGAACGGCTGTTGACGCGAATGGCTTCGACGGACCGGACACTGATCTCACCACGACTAATGGTATCATTTATACACTGACTGACTGGACCTTTACTGCAGGTGAAGCGAAGTTTCGTTACGATGATGCCTGGGACTTCAACTACGGTGGCGTGTTCCCGTCGGGATCTGCCGTTGCAGGTGGCGATAACATCCC
>DATGXZ010000158.1:0-2765 GCA_035298445.1 Flavobacterium sp. | reverse complement strand
AACATCTTCGATAAATCAGAACTGGTGTCGAAAACGACATTCACGCTGAAATAAACGTTTCTGTTAGTTATTAATTCAAGAAGAAAACGCCTGTGCAAACGGGCGTTTTTTTTATGGGAGGAATTCTCCTTCTATCATCACATCCTGGATCAGGTTTGAACCGAAGGCGTAGGGCAGTTCGTAAAACGAAGTAATAGGTTTGGTGATGATCAGGTTGGCCCGTTTCCCGCGTGTGATACTTCCGTGCGACGCTTCAAGCCCCATCGCGTAGGCGCCATTCAGGGTGGCGGCATTGATGGCTTCTTCCGGCGTCATTTTCATTTTGATACACGCGGTTGCGACAACAAAGTTCATGTTACCCGATGGCGTGGTACCCGGATTGAAATCACTGGCCAGCGCCAACGGAAGTCCGGCCGACAGCAACCGTCGGGCGGGGGTATAGGGGATGCTAATGAAATAGGAACAGGAGGGAAGCGCAACCGGCATCGTTCCACTGTTTTTCAACGCTTCGATGTCGTCATCTTCTACAATTTCCAAGTGGTCGACGCTCAGGGCACCGTTCTCGACGCAGGCGCGAATGCCGCCGATGGCAGTGAATTGATTGACGTGCATTTTTGGGATGAGACCGTACTTTTTTCCTGCCTCCATAATGCTGATGGTTTCATCCACCGAAAAATAGCCCGTCTCTAAAAAGGCATCGAGGTAGTCGGCAAGTCCTTCTTTCGCTATCTGGGGCAACATCTCGTCCATAATCAGGTTCAGGTAGCCGTCATGGTCTAATTTATACGGTGCCGGGAAGGCATGTGCCCCCAGAAAGGTGGCCCGGATGGCGACTGGGTATGTTTCCCGAAGCCTTCGGATCACCCGCAGCATTTTCAGTTCGCCTTCCACGGTAAGGCCATACCCAGACTTGATCTCAATCGCACCGGTTCCGAGTCGCATGAGTTCTTCGAGTCGCGCCGCCGATTCCTGGTAAAGCGTATCTTCGGCCGTATCATTCAGCCGTTGGGCCGAGTTGAGGATGCCACCCCCGCGGTTGGCAATTTCTTCGTAGGAGAGTCCGTTGATCCGATCGACGAATTCCTGTATCCGGTTTCCGGCGTATACCAAATGGGTATGGCTGTCGCACCAGGCCGGAAGCACGACGCGGCCTGAACAATTGACTTTGCGATCGGGTTGCACATTGGGAAGTTCGTCCATACTTCCAAAATCGCGGATGACGCCGTCTTCCACCAACAGCCAGGCGTGGTCTATTTTAGGAAGGAATGCCATATCGGCGCCCGCCACCCGTGACACGCCCGGTTCGCGTATTTGCAACAATTCACGGATATGGGTAAACAGCGTCAGCATGCGTTTCGATTTTCGGTAAAGGTAACGAGCAGGGCGAAAAACTCCTATCTTTAGGGTAAAATTCCCGGTTTGAAGCGGATCAAATACAAACAGTCGCGCTCGGTGAGTGCCGACCTTTTCACCTACACCGGCGTCCACACGAGTGAGCCGGTTTCGATGCAATTGTTCGTATACGACGACAATGGATATGAGGAATATAAGAATGTCTCGCTGGAGCGGGTGAAAAAGGAAATCGAGGATCCGTTGCAGGAGAATGACGTCAAATGGCTGAACCTTCATGGTTTGCACGATACGGATCTTGTGCGTCGTTTGGGCGAGACGTTGAACATTGACCACTTTATCATCGGCGACGTACTCAACGTCAACAAACGCTCGAAGATGGAAGAGCTGAACGAGACACTGTTCTTCAGTATCAAATCCATCCTTCCGGGTGTTGACTATGATCATATCCGCATTGAACAGATCAGTTTCCTGTTGCGCAACAATACGCTGATATCATTCCAGGAAAAGCGGAGCGATTTCTTTACCCACATCCGTGAGCGGATCAAGACGCATTCGGGTTTGGTGCGAAAGAAGAAAAACGACTATTTGCTTTATCTGTTGCTGGAGTCGGTAATGGACAACTTTTACATTACTCTGGAGCACGACGAACATTGTATAGAGGATCTGTTGTTGGAAGCCAAAACCAGCCAACGTCCCGATATATTAGAGAAAATCGAGAAAAGCCGGAATACGTTGCAATTCCTGAAACGGTCGATCCAGCCCTTGCGGGATGCCTTGCTGAATCTTAAAAGTATGCAGGACGATGACGACTTCGACGGTATTGAAAAGATGAATTATACGTTTTTCGCCCGCCTGCATCAGAAATCGCTTGAGTTGCTGGAGCAGATCGACTATGATATGAATTCGCTCGACAGTGCCTCCAACGTCTATTTTTCTGCCCAAAGCCACCGGATGAACGAGATCATGAAAGTATTGACCGTGGTGTCGGTCATCTTCATGCCGTTGACGTTTATTGTAGGGGTGTATGGGATGAACTTTGACAATATGCCCGAACTCCATAGCCGGATGGGGTATTTTGTCGTATGGGGCATCATGGTCGCGCTGGCAGGCGGAATGGCCTACTATTTCAAACGGAAGCAGTGGTTTTAATGCGTTACCATTACGCGTCTTTTATGTTCCCATCTGTCACTTAACACTTGTTCAAACGGCGCCTCTCGGGGAGGCAGCCACTCCGAACGCGGTATCCGGAAGTTAGGAAGGTCCGGGCAATAGTGCGCGCTCCTCATTTGTAGCTACAATGTAACAGTTGATGTGCGTAAATGATGTAAATCAACTAGCTGGCGGGGCATTAACAGGATATTTCCCAATGCTTGTCGATTATTTTTACCTTTAATCGATTAATTTGTAAAAAC
>DATGXZ010000157.1:0-9627 GCA_035298445.1 Flavobacterium sp. | reverse complement strand
TACTCCGTTTCTTAGGTTGATGGACTCCTGTGGAATTGGGAATACCTCATGTTTTCCGGCTACGAAGCCAAGCGGACCAAAAACTTCTGTCCCACGACCTTGGCGGATTACATCCCAGAAACGATCTCCCTCCATCGCCATTTCGGCACGGCGCTCTCTCCAGATAGCCTGACGGAGGGCGGCCTGATCGGTGGTAGTAACATTTGGAAGACCGGCACGTGTGCGAACGCGGTTCAACGAAGTGAGTGCCTGTGCAGTGTTACCTGTCTCATTGGCGGCTTCCGCATTGATGAGCAGGATTTCGGCGAAGCGCATCACACGGATATTCTGCTCGGAGCCCTCTGAACAGCCTGGGCCGATCTGGGCCGATGGCACATAGGACTTCTGGTTGTACATCGGATTATCTCCTACGGTGTTGATGAAATCTCCTTCAGGCGTCGTTTCTCCACGGAATATAATTGTAGCGTCGCGACGAAGGTCACCCGGCTCATAGAAATCGGCGAGATTCTGCGACGGAACATTGAAGCCCCAGCCGTATTGACCCCGAACACCCTGCACTTGCGAATACTGTGAACTGGACAGGTCACAATTTCCGGATACGAAAGTCGCCTGCACTTCGAAAATCGACTCGACGCTATTCTCGTTAGCGATCCGGAACACACTATTGTAATCTGCCAAAAGGTTGTATCCCATTCCCATTACATTATTGGAATACGTCAGGACTTGTCCCCAATCTTTTAGGTACATGTACACTTTGGCCAGGTATCCTTCGGCAGCTCCTTTGGTTGCACGACCCACATTGGCTGCATCATAGCTTGTTGGGAGATGTTCATCGGCATACTTGAGATCTTCGATGATGAAGTTGTATACGTCTGCAACCGGACGTCGCGGAATGTTGTAGTTTTTGTCGGCCGGAAGTCCGTCAAAAATCGGCACATCACCGAACGTACGAACCAGGTTGAAATAGTGGTGGGCGCGGAGGAAACGAGCTTCGGCGATCAAACGCGTTTTCAACGCTTCGTCCATGTCAATGCCGGGCACATTGGTAATTACCTGGTTGGCAAGGTTAACACCATACCATTGTCCGCCCCAATAATCATTGATGATAAATGCGGTTGGTGTGTAGGTAAAGTTGTTGATGTCAGTAAAGAATGACGCGTCACCAGGCGAACTTCCCTTATCGGCATCATCCGTAGAGATGGAAAGGATGAAAGGCGCAAATGCTGCCAGTCTCCAGGAACGAAGGTTACTGTAAATCGCGTTTGTCGCGGCTACGGCATCATCGGAAGTTTGGAAGAAGTTCTCGGCTGGAAGAGAATCCTCCTTACTCACGTCAAGATAATCATCGCTACAAGCTGCAAGAAGAGCTAACGATGCAATTAAACAAACAATCTTTTTCATATGCTCTTAGAAATTTAAGTTAATACCGAAGCTATAGGTAGCTGAAATCGGATATACATTGTTATCGATACCGGAATCGGTAATTGGTTGGTTTCCAAATTCTGGCGTAAAGCCGTTGTATTTGAAGGCGGTGAATACGTTCTGCCCGCTTACATACAAACGTAGCCTGTCAACGCCCAATGCCTTCAGTACCTTATCCGGCATCGTGAAGCCAAGTTGTACGTTACGCAGGCGGAAGTAATCGCCTTTTTCCACGTAGAATGAACTTGGCCGCGAGGTGGTTTGGTCAGAGTTTGCGATTGGATAGCTGCCTGTTCCCGTCGAAGGGTTAAAACTGTTGTCAGCAAAATCCTGGTCCCAGTTTTCATTACCGAAACGCATGTTACGACCGAAGTTGTAGATCTCGTTTCCTGAAACTCCCTGGAAGTCTGCACCAAAGTCAAAACCATGGTACGCAACACTAAATCCAAATCCATATGTCAGGCTTGGGATCGGACTTCCGAGGAATGTCTTATCGCTTTCGTCGATGATTCCGTTTCCGTCGCGGTCTTCAAAGATAAGCGCCCCTACCGGCACCCCTGCTTCCGCAGCTTGAGCCGCATCACGTGCAACACCGATTGCGTTGTATCCATAGTACGCACCTACTTCGCCTCCTACTTCCCAACGTTTGATTGCGTTACCAAAAAGTCCCGGTCCGGTATTCAGGAAGGAGCCACCCAACACATCTGTAATCTCATTGTCGATAGTGGTAAGGTTGGCGTATACGTTGTAACTGAATTTATCGTTTACTTTGCCATCATACGATGCCATGATCTCAATTCCCTTGTTCACGAAAGAACCTGCGTTTGTGACCACATTACTTCCCAAACCAGACAATGGTGGTACGTTTACCGCGAACACGGCATCTTCCGTTTTTCGGTTGTAATAACCAGCCTCGACGCTAAGACGGTTGTTCAGGAATTTGCTTTCAAATCCGAGATCGGTCTCTGTTACGACTTCCCAATTGATGGTTGGGTCAACAATTTGAGTGATCGAAATCGCATTAGCTACCGTTGAAGGTGTACCAAAGAAGGCGCCCGGCTGTGTGCTCGCAGTTTCGTCGAACTGACGTCCGATTGTAGCGTTACCAAGTTTACCCCAGCTGGCTTTGAGTTTGAGATAATTTACACCAGAATCTCTCATGAACGACTCATTTGACACAATCCAACCCGCGCCTACTGATGGGAATGTAGCTGACTGTTGATCATCGCCAAATCGATAGGCTGAAGTTCCGTCACGTCGAACGGTAGCGTTCAAAAGGTATTTGTCTTCGAATGCATATTGTACGCGGGCAAAATACGACTGGAAGCGTGTTCTGCTACCACTACTTGAAACATTGTCCGTACCGTTGCTGACCAAGTTCAGATAGAGCGTTGAGTCGTCTCCGAAGAACTGTACGCCCTGCTTACTTCCCGTAAGGTTAAAGCCCGTATCCTGTTGACGGCTGAAGCCACCCAGAACGGTAAAGCGGTGTTTGTCGATTGTTTTTTCCCAAGTAATGGTATTCTCCCATAAAATTGACTCAAAGCTATCATAACGGCTGGTGAGCTGGCTAGGCGTCTCAGGTGTTGTGTTCGGGTCAAATCCGGGAGGGACGTTCTCAGCTGTATACTGGTAGTTATTCACTGTACGGTAATCGCGTGAATAGTTCGTTCGGAACTTGAGTCCTTTTATAATTTCGTACTCCGCAAAACCAGACATGATAGTCCGTGTGCCTTTGGTCTTTCCACGAAAGATATCCATCTTAAATCGTGGGTTCATCAAACCAGCTGTCCCCAAATCGCTTTCTGCGCCGTAGGTACCGTCCGCATTTCGAGGCGCGACAAGAGGAATAGCTGCCCTGGCGTCCTGAAAGGCGTTGTAGGGATCGTTGCTGTCAAATTTTGTATACGCCATGCTGCCACCAATCCGAAACTTACTGGTTACATCGTAAGTTGCACTCATACGGGCGGTCAAACGCTCGTAGTCGTCGCCTGAGCTTACGCCGCTGTTCGAATCGAGCAGACCTGCCTGGGTGTAGTAACCGAGTCCGGCAAAGTATTGCGTTTTCTCTGAAGCACCCGTCATACCAATATTGTGTGATTGAGTAAACGCATCATCCCGCATGATTTCCTTGAACCAATCCGTATTGACGTTATCGTATTGTGCCAAGGTAATCTGGTTTGCAGGGTCACCACCCTCGAAACCGAGTTTGTTGTTGTACAAACGCACGTAGCTGGCAGAGTCCGCCATGTCCAACACATTGGTCGGCTTGGTAAAGCCTACATTACCGTCGTAGCTGAAATTGATATTTTCACCGGAACCTTTTCGTCCCATCTTTGTCGTGATAATAATTACACCGTTTGCTGCACGGATACCGTAAATAGCAGCACTTGAGGCATCTTTCAAGATACTCATCGACTCGATGTCCGAAGGGTTTAGGTAGGTGATGTTGTCCGTAAGGACACCATCTACCACATAAAGAACTGCGGTGCCGGATATACTTCCAATACCGCGGATGGATACACCAGGCGCTTCCCCAGGACGACCTGAGTTATTGATTACAACCCCCGCTACCTTACCCTGGATGTTACTGACTGGGTTTGCGTTGGGGCGATCGCGAAGGTCTTTCTCAGACACTACCGCGACGGAACCGGTCACGTCCACCTTACGACTCGTTCCGTACCCTACAACTACTACCTCAGATAGGTCAGTTGCCCCGGCCACCATCGTAACGGTCATTCCATCAGTGGCCGCAACCGTCTGCGTCGCATACCCCAAAAAGGAAAACTGAAGCAAGTCCCCCGCTTTCGCATTGATGGTGAAGTTTCCCTCCAGATCCGAGGATGTACCTGCAGTAGTTCCCGAGACTGTGACGCTTACTCCAGGTAGCGGTAATCCGCCATCATCGAGAACCTTTCCCCGAATACTCTGGGCGGATACTGACACCGCAAAGCTGAGGAATGCCGTCAGGCAAAAAATAAAATTCTTCATAAGTTAATATTTGTTAAAGTTAGCAATGCCAAATTAATCAATTATAACGTTATAGTGGCTCACGACGGTCCTACATCAACACTACATCAAAAAATGTTAAAATATCATTATATAATTGATAATAAGCGAAATATGAGCGCTATTTCAAAATATTAGTGCCAGTAAATGATGTAATGATGATGTATGGGAAATCATCATAAAAAACCGATAAAAAAAATGGGGAATTTATTTTTTTCGCGAATTCAGAGGGAATTCATAAACTTTGAAAGTGACGCCTCCTGAGGCAGATCGAGTTTCTTACGAAGACGATAGCGGTGTAGCTCCACGCCACGGAACGAGATATTCATGAGCGGGGCGATTTCTTTTGACGACATATTCATTTTCAGGTAGACACACAAACGAATGTCCCGGGGGGTCAGGGAAGGATAACGCGTTGACAGCGCTTTGATGAACTCACTATGTACCTGACTCAGGTTGGTTTCGAATGTCTCCCATTCGTGTTTGCTCACCGCGTTGGCTTTGAGTGTCTTTCGAATCTCCGACTTTAATTTCGATACATCTTTCTCCTCTTCGATGATGCGTTTTATCGTCTCGATCATTTCGCCATGCTTGGCAATGGAGAGCGATTTTCCGGCAACTTCAGACGACTTGGCCTGTACCTCCAATTCGAGGATGTGTTTCTCGTAACGCTGGATATACTGCTCGTTCTCAGACTTCAATTGCAATTCAAGGATTTTCTTTTGGTGACGCAGTTCCTCTTCTTTTAGCTGCAATTTCTGGCGGTAACGGAATTTGTTCCACTGATAGTATAACAGGAAGACAGCGCCCGCCAGTACCATATATACCAGGATCATCCATCCTGAGAAATACCACGGTCGGTCTACCGAAAACTCATAATCGGCCACCTTCACGTATCCATGACCGTTAAACCGATAAAAGGCAATTTCCTGGAGTCCGCTGTCGAGGTTGTTCAGGATCACATGACCGTTTCGGGCCCGTTCATACCTTCCTTCTCCGTTGACTCTATAATACAGCTCCGGTCGGCCAAAACCGTAATAGTCGGAAATAGCGTTGATTTCGACCGGCTGGTTGTATAGGATATCCGTCTCATCGGTAATCAAATCGCCTTGGTAGTATCCTTCTACCACCACCCTCGCCTGCTTGCGAGAGGCACGATTCGGCGCATACGAAAGGAAACCGTCGTCGAGGTTCAACAGGATGCCCTGGCCGCGTGTGTAGGCTTTGGTGTCGTCTGAGATCAATTTACCGCCGTAGTACTTCTCCGGCAGCAGGTCCCAGTAGAACGCATGGCGTTTTTGGGACACCATATACAACACACCGTCGCGCAAGACCATAAAGCGTTGGTCATCAACCGGTATAATATCGGATATATTCGCAAAAGCGCCATTGAACACCGCATCCTTTACCAACTTCCCGGTAATGGCATTGTACGTATACCAAATGCCGTCGATAAGGAAAAGTACCTCATTCTTATAATTGAAAATCTTGACTCCAAAATCATTGGAAATCCCGTTTTGCTGCGAGACGTTTTCAATACTGGTTGTACGGAACTGCCTGTCATACTTAATACGGTAAAGGCTACGGTAATTGTCAGCCGCCCACAACTCGCCCGGCCGCTCCTGCGCCACGTAGCGTATCGGTTTCGTGAATCCGCCTAAGATGCGGGGATTCGAAAGATCCGCCAGTGATTTATAGACTGCAATACCGGTATAATTCGCCTGGAAGTAGGCATCGTCCCAAATACTATGAAAAAATTCCCATCCGCCATTAACGGTGTTCGCGCGGTACAATTTAGAGCCGTCGAACACGAAGGTACCATCGTTGTGCCCTAATATATACACGTCCTCATACGGATAGATATCCCATACCTGTCCCTGTGAGCCCTGCAACAGCGACAACTGTTCGCCCTGGTAGCGAAAGGCCCCGTGATTGGTTACGAACAGGAAGCCATCCTGGAAACCGGCCATGGCATACACCGATCCCAACACACCGGAATTATCCGTAAACAACTCCACCGGCGAATTGATTTCGATGTGCGCGATTCCGTTGTCGAGTCCGAGCCACAAATCCTGCTCCTGATCCACCATAATACACAAAATGGCATTGTTCCGGATGGCATTCTGCCGATTGAGGTTCTTCCACCGTCCGTTGTCCATATCCACCAGATACAAACCCTGTTGGGCCGTACCGATGGCAAGGCGACTTCCCACAAATCGGGCGGCGTTTATCGATTCCGACTTTAAGCGTTCGTTGAGCGGAGAGTCCCACGGTACCAAACGGTTTCCGTCCGTCACAAACACGCCATTCGTCCGGGTGAACACATATATCTTGCCTTTATATGCCTGTATATGGTGTATGATCGATCCTTCTACCGCCTCCCATCCGGGCTGTTTTACGAATTGCTCCCCTACCCGCCTGTAAATGCCTTTACGGACGGTCGCCATGAACAGGTCGCCGCCCACCTCATAGCAATAGGAAATCTGGTCGGGCAACATCTTCCTGGTAATCCGACCGGCTTTGTCTATGGTAAGGAGCATGTTGAATGACTGGAAATAAAGCTGGTCACCAAATCGAAAGATCTTCCATATCTCTTCATTCTCCGACTTGCCGCTGAAAAAATCAGCCGACGCCGCCAGTGAGGTATAATGCATCTTTCCCGCTACGCGCTTCCAATAGCCGAATTCTTTGTAGGAGCCGCAGTAGATGCGATCGCCTTCCGCGTAAAGCGACCGGATGATGGTTTTATTGGGCAGCGTATACTTCTCCCACCGCACGCCGTTATAGCGAAGTAAAAAGCGGTTGTTCGCGAAATACAGGGCTTGGTCCGCCCCTTGCACGATGTTCCAATTCTGGTTATCGCCCTGGTAGTCGGATTTCGTAAAATTCTCGGTAAACGGAAGCGTTTGCTGCGACCACGTAGGCATGGTCGCCAGCAGGAGGACCCATAATGCCGGCAAGAACTTTTTCAAAGCTTCCTATTTCCCCCAAATATACGGGAAAGCAAAAAAAAGTCCCGTGGTTACGGGACGATCTCAAACTTTTTTTCGCGGATGTATCCTTCGAGATACCGGAACCGATCTGTAAGTCGTCCGCCTCGTGTAATCATCGCGCGTTCCAGTATGCCGTCTTTATCACCATTGAAAAAGGCCGGGATGACGTGCTCAAGGAACATTTCCCCAAATCCTTCACTGGCGTCTTTCGGTAGTTCGCACGGCAGGTTGTCGACCGCCATCACACCGATGGCACCCGGATGGTAAAAATCGGCCTCTTCGTGCGGAAACGGCAAATAACCATAGAGTGGTTCCGCAATGGTTGACGGACGCACGGTGCACGCAATCGGTCCATCGACATCACACGAGATATCGGCTACGATTTTGATACGACATTTCGGATCCTTCAGCATTTCACGGGTCAGGATAGCCGGCGATTCAGCGGCATGGTAGTGACCCGCCATGAAGATGTCGGCCGCATTGGCAAACTTGCCAAAATCAGACGTATACTGTTGCGGGTACTTATAAAAGTCAATGGTAGAACCTTCATTTCCGTCAACGCGACGGTTGTAGTCCAGTGTATCCAGTTGGGCGAAAACCGGTTCGGTATACGTTTTTTCAAGGAAAGCCGCTGGCGTCACTTCCTTAATTTTCATCGCCTCGAGTATTTCCTTCGCTCCCATGGCCACTTTGCCATGACCGGTCAGTACGATTTTGATCGGGGGAAGTGTGATGCGGCGAAGGCGTTCGATAAGCGCCTCCTTGCCTTCCAATACCTCGGCTTTCGGCAGTGCGAACAATTCGTATTTGAGTCCGAATGCACGGATGCCGTTATACGCTCCCACAATCCCCGCATAGCGTCCGAAACCGATCAGGCGACGGAAATTCGCGTCAACAACCGTTTCGTGGTCGTAAAGGTCGATCTCTTTGTCGATGATGGCCTGCATCATCTTTTGGTTGTGGGGCTGTTTCTTGATGGTGTGCGAAAAGAAAAAGTACTTCTTGTTCGGGATCAGGGCATCGGCCGGGACTTCCTTCACACCAATAAAGATGTCGCAATCGCTGACATCCTGGGTCACTTCAAAACCGGCGCTGCGGTACTCATCATCGGTAAAAAAGCGGACATCCGAGCTTTCAACCTTGATTTCGACCGACGGAAACCGCTGTTTCAGCAACAGTAAGGCCGAGGGCGCGAAAACAACCCTCCGATCTGGTGGACTCTTTCGCTCCCTGATGATTGCAATTTTCATAGCGTAATCAGAAATTTAATAAAAACACCTTAATGTTTTTACGAAAACGTTGTAGTTTGTTTGTAGTTAACCCGTAACGGTTGACAAAAATAAAAAATTTCACCAACTATGTTAGAATTGTTACAAATATAACTCGATATTTCAAACACGCCATAGGGCGCGTAAAAATTTAATAAATTATAATCCACAGTATTTCAGCCGGGTGTAGCCGAACCCGCTGCCAACACACGGTTTGCCGGGTTTGAAGTTGCGAAAATGGGAGCCGGGTTTGCTATATTTGCGAAAGAGCCCCATCAGCATGAATCGTTCCCTTTTTTGTTTCTTTTTTGTCTTGTGCGCCCTGGGCTGCTCCAAAAAAGACCGTACGCCGGCCGATCCGAAATCGTCTCCCTCCCCTTTTGCGGTGCATATGCCAAAGGTGTTGTCGTCGTATAAAAAAGAGCATATACCTTATATTGAAGAATTCTACAACCGCACCTGGGAGCGCAACCACACGAGTGGCAGCTTCCTCGTAGCGAAGAATGGCGAAATCCTGTTCGAGAAATACAGCGGGTATGGCCGTATCGAAACCGAAAGCAAAATCGACCGCGATACGCCCCTGCACATCGCTTCCATGAGCAAGGTGCTCACCGCTGCCGTTGTATTGCGGCTAATCGATGAAGGAAAATTGCGCCTTGACCAGGATGTCAGCACCGTCCTGAACCCCTTTCCCTACCCCGGTGTGACCGTCGAAATGCTGTTGTGCCACCGCAGTGGAATTCCGTATTATGCCTGGTTCGGCGACGACCAGAAGATATGGGATCACGCGAAACCGATGAAAAACCACGATGTGCTCGACCTGCTCAACCAACACAAATTCTCGCTGAATTTCTATTCCGGACGCCGGTTCGCCTATTGCAACACCAATTATGTGTTGTTGGCGCTTATCATTGAAAAAGTCACCGGAATGGACT
>DATGXZ010000156.1:0-10069 GCA_035298445.1 Flavobacterium sp. | reverse complement strand
CAACGCAAAGGCACTAAGTACGGCAGATTTCATATGTTAAAAAATTTTTGCAAATATTGATAATTATAGCGGTATATCCAAATTTATTTGGTGATTTGGACAGTCCTTCCTAACAACGCGTAATGTTCTTTTTTCGTATCTCCGTCTACAATCATTATAGCAATTTGGTAACGGCCCTGTTCGATGTCAGTCGTATTTACGGTGGCCCTAAAACCGCTGCGGTCATAGTTGTATCCTGGATTACCCGCTGTGACGTCGGGTCGCGCCACGAAGTCGGTCGCGATCCGGTAGTTGTGTTCCCCCAGGAGTACCAGCGAAATGGTGTTTGCATCCGAGGATTGCCCTTTGACGACGGCCCACCCGCTCATGGATAATGTCCGTCCGGTTTGTTTCATCTCTTCCATATTGTAGAGCAGGGGTGTGTCTGACAGTTGGTAAATGCGTTCTGGCTTTTTGGCGTAGCCGGCCTGTTTAATCGGTTGTGCAACGGCTAAATGGTAGGCGCCGTTCGAGTCGCGTATTGCAATCCCGAAGTCATAGGTGTCGCGGGGCAGCTTATCCAGGATAACGGTTGACCGAAAACCGGCATTATCCAAACTACCTCCGTACGTGGCCGATATATCGGCTCTCGTAACCGGAGCGACCGGAGCAAGAAAGGTCTTTTTTCCAATTATCGCGACAAAAAGCGAATCGCGTGTATTGTCATGACTTCCTTTAACCATCGCCCATCCATTGACCGACAAAACGTTATTGGCAAATTTCAGTCGCTCGACCCCGAGAAGTATGTCTTTCTTTATCGCGTTTGCCTCGGGTAATTCCCGAAACAGGTTCCTTTGGCCTGCGTATGATTTGGCAACCGAATCGGCAAAACGGACGTTCTCCGGGCGTTTGTCGAAGTAGGGCTCCATTCCCGATCGTTTGGCGTACAAAATAACAAAACCTCCCATTCGCTTGACCGTAACTTTGTTTCGATAAAGCAACGAGCTAAAATCAGCCAAATAAGTTTCGTTGGTTATGAAAAGCTGCCCCGGTGCTATGGTGCCCATGGTGATCTGACCCGACAGCTTATCAGCGTATGCAGTGGCCGCGTCCCTGTTTTCACGGGCCACATAACCGTTTGTAATGGGCTTTCCGGCTTTTAATGCGAGGAACATCAGATCCTGGTAGTCCATTGGGTACACCAAATTATTGGTATAAACCGGATACGTTACGATCATGTCGAACTGTGACATCAGGTTGATCCAACGCGTGTCTTTCAATTTGGTGTAATACTCTCCGGATGGCAGCTGACGCGCCGTGAGCAATCCCCATGTATCGTAGACCTGAAGAGCTAACAACAGCATAAGAAGTCCGCGCACCAACAGTTTGTTCAGCCTCATCCTGGAAAAAACCAAAATGCCACCCAGCATGATCAGATAGTAAAGAGGCCACACAAAACGGCCTGAGGCACGGAAGGTCCCGAGTAACTTCTCGTAAAAAGTGGGCACTGGGAAATGGAATAGTACGTGCGTACCAAAACTAACATAATTGGTAATGGCGAATACTGTATATGACGAACAGAGCCCGACGACCAACAGCATTCCTTTCGAGACTTTCCTTTTCTCCCGAAAAATCATGACGATGCCCACAAAGGCAGCAACGGCCAATACCAGCATAAAGCCAAGTCCGAGATACGCGAAACCCTCATATTGCCGGTCAGAAATAGTGCCGATCTTAGGCAAAAACCGGGAATAGTACCCGTAGGAATCAAAAAAAGAAAGGAGATTGAATCCGTATTCTCCATTAGCGTAACCGGCATCAAGATTGGTTGAAGGACCTGTTTCTATCATTCCGAAAGCCAACCAAAAGCCGAGCACTGACGCTGCGGCGCCTGCTGGAAACAGCACGGCCGACCACCACCGAATCGACTTATCCACCAGATAATGACGGAGCGGAAGCACTATTGTGAAGCCGGCCACCATCAAGGCGAGATACGCCGAAACACCGGCACTCAGGAAGAAGATGATCGCCTGTTTCCATTCCAGTCGCTTCGCCACTACCGGGTCGGATGCCTCTTTCAAACAGTAATAAATCGAGGCCATCACTAGCCAGTGTCCGCAAAGCGCCGGATGCAGGCCGCGAAAAATCAGAACCGGGTTGGCGGTGATAAAGACGGCTGCCAAGAAGCAGATCCAGTCATCCGTCTTGTACAGTTTCAGAATACGCACGGTATACCATGCCACAGCAATGTGGCAAAACAAAAGCCAGAAGCCGAAATATTGGAAGTCATCCGGCAGGAGCGCAGAGAAAGGCTTAAATAGCAGCGCAAGAAGCGGAATGGAGTCGGTAAATCCTACATTGGTGCCGACAGGCGCATAGAAATTATCCATCCTGCCCAAGGGCCAATGCCAGGGTTCGTTTCGATAATATACCCAACCCAGATAATGCTGGCCCCAATCATGATAGGCCGACATCAGCCAGTTGATATTGGTCGGATCCAGTGTTTTGAATCCGTAACCTATTCCATAGACAATGCAGGCCGCCACCGTAATGGCTATGTAAAGAGCGGATTCCCTACGGAAAAATAGTTTCTTCATTCGCTGTTTCCGACAGTATAAATTGCTGATATAAAAGATCGTTGGGAGGTTGTACTTTCTTACGTGAACTCAGTTGCAGCAACATGGTCACCAACGTCACGGAAAAGAGCTGTACCATAATGACGCCAATAATCAGGATCAGGCTTGAAGCCCAGCCCGGAATCGCGTTATCCGTAAATAGTTTCTGGTAGAGAATGTAAGCAATCCCGGTGGCACACAAAAGGAAGCCTGCAGTACAAAAGCGGAGGATCCTAAGCGACAACTGGTCAAAGTAAACAGCAATGGAACTAAGCCCGTGAAGCACCAATGCAGAGACGTTCATTTTCGACTGACCCTTATAGCGCTTACCTCTGTCAAGCACCACTTTATCGTGGGGTATTTTCGATTGAAGGATGCCTCCGGAGTAGTGGTTCCAAATTGCGTCAAGATAGACGACCCGTTTTAGAATGGGAGCCGGTATAACGCTGAAATTGCCGAAACTGATTTTCTGTCCGGTCAGACTATAAAACAGGTACTTGTAAACGATATAGCCGAGTTTGAAAAAGCGCGACTCCTGACGTTTGTTTCGCGCTGCAAAAATGATTTTCCTGTCCCCCGATAGCCTCGCCTTTTCCAATAAGGCGATCAGATGTGCGGGTGGATCTTCACCGTCGCCATCCATCACGATCACATAGTCTGACTGGGCCACTTTTTGGTTGGCGAACTGCAGTCCGACTGCAATAGCCCGCTGGTGGCCTACATTCCGTTTTAAGGTCAGCAGTGTCAGCGGAAGGATTGACAACAGACGGTCAGGCCGTTCTTCAAATGATCCGTCATCCACAACGACCGCTGAAAAGGTATAAGCATCGTGCTGCGCCTGCACCTCCGCTATCTGCTTAAGGAGGATTAACAGGCTGTCCCAGTCGTTAAAGACGGGTATCACACAATACACATGGGATCGGTTTACCGACATTACGTTTTTGGGTATGTGGCAAAAATAGCAGTTCCGTATAACTTACCTGCCTTAATCTTCAAATCTTTGTCAGATTGCTCCCTGAAAACAGATACGTATTCGTCTATAGCGTGGTACCGGCGGCGATTACCACAAAAACGCGGGTGCCCGGCTGCTAAGTGGGCTTGTTTTTAGAAAAAGAGTGCTTACAATGCATAAGACCCTCTTGCCAGGAAGGTATATCAGTGTTAAAGGTTGTTCTAAACTTCTCTTTCGACAGAACGCTGTAAGGAGGGCGCATGGCCGGGGTCGGATAATCGTGGGTCGTAATGGGGGTTACCTCTGTCTTCTTTTCAAAAGCTTCAAATAGGGCCCTGGCAAACTCATACCAGGTGCAAGAACCTTCATTGCTATAATGATAGATACCGTATGGCCGTTCTTTTTCCCGGGTACGTTCGATGATGATAAAAAGGGCCCGGGCTAAATCGCCGGCATAGGTGGGGGTGCCCGTCTGATCATTCACCACTCCTACTCGATCCCGGTCTTCCGATAGCCGCAGCATGGTCTTGAGAAAATTGTGTCCGAACTCTGAGAAAACCCATGACGTCCGTACGATAAAATGCCTCGCCCAAGTTTCCGCCAGTCGTCTTTCACCTTCCCATTTCGAGTGCCCGTATACACTTTTTGGATTCGGCGAATCATCTTCTGTGTAGGGACTTCGCTGCCTTCCGTCGAATACGAAATCGGTCGAAACGTGAAGTAAGACTATTTCATGTCTCTTACAGGCTTCCGCAAGATAAGAGGGCCCCTCTGCGTTCACCTGATAGGCGCGGGCGGCGTCACTCTCTGCCTTATCCACGGCAGTGTAAGCGGCAGTGTTGATACAAAAATCCGGTTTTACGGTGGTAAACGTCTTTTCTATTGCATCAGGTCGGGTGATGTCAAGTTCATCGGAGGTGAAAAAGAAACATTCAAAGTCGGGATATTGCGCCGATATACCTCTAAGCGCCTGTCCCAACTGTCCGTTGCCTCCGGTTATAAGTACCTTTACCATACTGCACGTGCCTTCTCAAGAACCGGCAAGACCTCATCTTTGTCAGATATCAAAGGCGCCACACCCAGGTCGTGCCATTTTATGGCGATGGTAGGATCGTCAAAGCGAACGCCCCCTTCCGATTCCTTATTGTAGAAATTATCGCACTTGTAGAAAAAAACAGCCGTTTCGCTCAGCACCTGAAACCCGTGGGCAAAACCCCGTGGTACAAAAAACTGTCGCCGGTTCTCACCTGAAAGCACAACCGATTCATAGTGCCCGAAGGTGCTCGAGCCTGGTCGGAGGTCAACGGCTACGTCCAGTACCTCGCCTCGTAAAACCTGAACCAATTTGGCTTGCGCGTGGGCACCTGTTTGAAAATGGAGTCCGCGTATAACTGCCTTTGTTGAAAAAGACTGGTTATCCTGCACAAAAGTTACGTCCTGGCCCACGCCTTCATTGAAGCGTCGTTGGTTGTAACTTTCCATAAACCACCCGCGGCCGTCATCAAAAACGGTAGGTTCCAGGATGTAACAACCCTTAAGTTTTGTTTCTGTGAACTTCATCTGTTACGCGAGATCCATTAGATGCTTACCGTATCCGCTTTTGAGAAGGGGCTGCGCCAATGACTCGAACTGTTGTTTCGAAATATAGCCCATTTTAAATGCCGCTTCTTCGATCGCGCCGATCTTAAGCCCTTGTCGTTCTTCTATTACCTGAACAAACTGTGCGGCCTGCATCAGGGAATTAAACGTACCGGTATCCAACCAGGCCGTTCCCCTGTCGAGAATACTGACTTTCAGGCGACCCCTTCGTAAATACTCTTTATTGACATCGGTGATTTCAAGTTCACCCCTTGGACTGGGGGCAATAGACGCCGCGATATCAACCACTTCATTGTCATAAAAGTAGATGCCCGGAACGGCGAAGTTTGATTTCGGATGTGGTGGCTTTTCCTCAATAGACAATACATTCCCGTTGGGGTCGAACTCCACCACACCATAGCGCTCTGGATCGTGTACGTGGTAGGCGTAGATGATACCACCCTCCGGGTCGTTGTTGGATTGCAAGAGTTCGGCCAGGCCTGTTCCATAAAAGATGTTGTCGCCTAAAATGAGGGCGACTTTGTCATTTCCGATAAAATCCCTGCCGATAATAAACGCTTCCGCCAGCCCGTTCGGATGTTCCTGAACCGCATATTCAAAACGGCATCCCAAAGCGGAGCCGTCACCTAGTAGTTTTTGAAACAACGGGAGATCGTACGGGGTAGAGATAATAAGGATGTCCCGAATGCCGGCCCACATCAGGGTGGATAGCGGGTAGTAAATCATCGGCTTGTCGTACACCGGCATCAATTGCTTGCTCACCGCCAATGTCAATGGGTGCAGGCGGGTACCCGATCCTCCTGCCAATATTATTCCCTTCATGACGAGGCGGTTTTCTGGGCTTGACGCTTTAAGAAGCCTCGCACTCCGGTTATGACCACAAAAAGGAACACGAACAGAAGCGGCAAAATGAACTTCATTTTCGTATAGATAGCCTGCTTAGATAAGATGTTGGTTGTTCTGCTTGCCTCTTTAATGACAGCGTCGTTATTGATCAGTGAAAGACGGTGCAGACCCTGCTCGCCCACCAGACGGTCTTTGGTGCCCAGGATGTCATTCATCTGGCTATTTTCCTGATTATAATAAATGAGATTCCCGCTCTTTGCCGGATTCCCATTGGCAAGGTTTTTCAAAAGATCATCTACCTGCGCGATGAGCGAGTCGTTCCGCGCCATTTTGATACGTGTGTTCGAAAGCGTAGCCTCCTTTATTTTGGTGAAGTAGTCCGAGGTGTTCAAATAGCGCAACAAGGGCTCGATTGTACCCGCTTCGTCCGTGCGGCCGGAAGTGGTTATGAGTATCTCGTGGAAGAGATAATTCTTACTTGTCGTCTCATCTTTAATGATCTGGTCGATATCGCCGTCTTCAGCCATCAGTTTGATAAGCTCAAAGTTCTTGTCGTTTCCATCGATAAACCGGTACACATCATTGATGGGCTCGATTTCAATCGCTTTCACTTTTTTTGGAGTGGAAAACCCAACAACGTTTTTTAGAAAAAGGGTATCCCCTTCCTTGATTTTGGCCTCTAAAAGGTCAACCTTGGAATACAGGTAGTCAACCGACCCGAAATTTGGCATAACAACCAGACGGTTTTCATAAGCTTTCCCCGTCTTGTCTAAATAAACCCCCAGTCCGAGTCCGAGAACCAATAAGGCGCACAGCACTACCGCATGGCGCTTCAGAAAAAGGAAACGTCTGTAAACAAATGCTCCCATCCGATCCAAAAGGGAGGAGAATTTATTCCCTATCTCAGAAAAGCTGAGTTCCTGTTCATTATCGGGTGTCGCGTGTTGTTCCATCTTACTTTTTTACATTAAAAATCTGCTCCAATATCTTGATCGTAATCAAATATGTCGGTTTCACGCCGGTGGTCCCCAATCCGCCCGATGCGAGCGTACTGCCCGTCTCAAGTGGGTTGTCCGACGCGTAATAGGCATACCGAACTTTCACGTCGGGGTTGATGCTCTTGCGAATCTTCGAAGCCGACTGGATGGCCTTTTGGTAGTAGGCACCTTCCATCTCGAGTCCGATTACCCCCCAGGTCGATTCGTGGAAAAACTTCAGCAAGTCGCGGTTCTGCAGCGAGGTGCCTAATACGGTCACCATCGGCCCTGCATACACCGGAATGCCATCACCTTCGAACAAATCGGGCGTCAACTCATTGTCAAACGGATAGTTATCACCCGTTCCTTCGTTTATGTGGGCCGACGGAATCATTATGTCGCCTTTCCCGCCTTCCAAAATACCGGCTTTTCCCATAATCGACACCGACACAACGTTCAGGAAGTGCTTTTTATTTTTCGCCTCGACATAAGGTTTCAACAATTCGTCGATGGTTTCATAGGCCTGCTCGCCGAAGGCATAGTCCATTACGATGAGCACAGGCGCTTTATCGCCCACCTCCGCCGTCGGAAAGGCCGATTTTTTCCAGTCGATTTTAGCGGTGTCGAAAATCTGTACGTCGATGTTCGTTCCCGAGGCATCCGGAATGGAGATCATGCCATGCTGCAACGCGAATTCCTCGACTTTCTTCCGAACGTCGTGCGCACCAGAGCGGCTCAATTCCTCATAAATGAAATACTCCGGCTTGTCTTTCATCTTCGCTTTCAGCACGTGAGGCGCGAAAATGGAATTCATCACACTGTGCATATTCGCACTGATGATGTGGATCGGACGGTCGAGCAACTGCTGCTCGTTCAGCGTCTGTTTGATATTGGTCGCCCAAATCTCACCATATATGTGGTGTCCCAGCCGTTCGCGAAGGATCGGACTGAAGGAAATGGTGCGTTTGTTGTTTTCGAGAAGTTCTTCGATGGCCAGTTTCCCAAGCCAGTAAATGACGTGCAGGAAACGATCCGGACGGTCGGCAAACGCAAACTCGTCATAGATTTCCTGTACCTCAGCAAACGTGCGCCCGAGGATATTCGCCGCGTGCGAGATGGCTTTCTCCCGCTCTTCCAGCGGCAGGGGTTTGCCTTGCATCACCGCCTGTTCGAGTTTCTGCCAATCCCGCGATACCTCACCACTTTCATCGATCAGCACGCGGTCTTTGATTTTGTGCGACTCTATGAAGATGAAGGTCAGGTGTGTAAGGATGTCATAGATGTCAGAACGCCCGCGGGTGATTTCAACATTCATCTGCTCATCGTCGATACGGTAGCAGTTCCGGCGTCGTTTGGGCGGGATGATGGGCTTGAAATGCGATTGTGAATAGCCTTCGTCGGATGTAAGGTTGATGAAACGGCACTCCTCGATGCCCACCGGCAAACGCTCGATCACATATAACAGACCGCGTAGTTCGACTTTCTCTTCCGCAATCGATCCATAGATCTCCGGACGCAGCGACAATAGTGCCTCCCGAAGGGTTTCACCCGAAACGCCCATCGGCTTATAAAAGCCGCGGTTGAACAGATGACGGATGGTAATATAAAGACGCTCAATGGCCGCGGATGATTCCTGGGCCCTCGAACGTGAAATGGTTTTGCTTTGCTTCATATGGGGTAGTATTCTCTGGAAAAAGCCGGTTTTATTTCTTTTTTCGTGGTCATACGGCGTTTTCCTAACCTGCAAATGTAGGATTTTTATTTTTATCGGGTTTTTCGGGGTAATGCATCCGCAATACGACGGTCGTTCCCGAGTCGGGGCAGTTTGTTCTGTCCGCCCAGTTTGCCAATCGATTTCATATACGCGGTAAAGCCTCCGGGCGCCACCGACGTCACCACGGCCGTCCGAAGCACTTTCCCTGAAATCAAGTCATCGTAATACTTATTCTGCTTCCGCAACGACGTGTCGATCGCCAGTGCAAAGGCATCGGGGTCGCTGGGTTCCTTGCCGAATTCGACCAGCCATTCATGATACGGAAGTCCGGTTTCCGGATTGACCTGTGGCGCTACCGTAAACTCCTGTATGATGGCATCAGAACCCGCTACGGCCTCACGCATCGCCTCTTCCACCTCTTTCCCGATGACGTGTTCGCCAAAGGCCGAAATATAGTGTTTCAAACGCCCCGTCACCACCACCCGATACGGCGCAAGGCTCGTAAACGCAATGGTGTCGCCGATATCGTAGGCCCACAGTCCGGCGTTGGTCGACAGGATCATCACATAGTTCACACCCACTTCGACCTCGCCGATGGTATAGCGGCGCGGGTTGTCGTCGAAGAAGGTATCTGCTTTGATGAATTCGTAAAAGATGCCCGCATCCAGCAACAGCAGCATGCCTTTTTCGGCCTGGGTGTCCTGGTAAGCGAAGAACCCCTCCGAAGCCGGAAACAGTTCGATGCTGTCGACATCCCGTCCGATCAGCTCGCGGAAACGGCGGCGGTAGGGCTCGAAATTGACACCACCGTAGATGAACAGCGAAAAATCAGGGAAGATATCACCTACGGGTTTTCCGGTGCGCTCTACCAGTTTTTCGAAATACATCTGCACCCATGACGGTATGCCGGAAATGACCGCCATGCGCTCAGGCAGGGTTTCGGTGACGATGGCGTCCACCTTGGTCTCCCAGTCGTCGATGCAGTTGGTTTCCCACGAGGGCATCCGGTTGCGCTGCAAATAGCCTGGCACGTAATGCGCGACAATCCCCGACAGCCGTCCTAATTGGATACCGTTTTTCGTTTCCAGTTCCGGACTTCCCTGCAGGAAAATCATCTTGCCATCTACGAAATCGGACTTTCCGGTTTCGTGGATGTAGGATAGGATAGCATTGCGGGCCGCCTTGATGTGATATGGCATCGACTCTTTGGTAAGCGGGATGTATTTGGCACCCGACGTTGTGCCGGATGTCTTTGCGAAATACAGTGGCTTTCCGGTCCATAGGATGTCTTCGTCACCGGCCACCACGCGATCTACATACGGGCGCAGGGCCTCGTAATCGCGAACGGGCACCCGACGTACGAAGTCGGCGTGGTCGCGAATCGACC
>DATGXZ010000155.1:0-3317 GCA_035298445.1 Flavobacterium sp. | reverse complement strand
GACCGCAAACTGGTTCGACGACAGGTTGAAATTGCCTTTCAGCACCTGGTTCTTGAATACGAAGCCGTAAAAGTTGTCAAGGGTACCGTTGACGCTCAGGTCGGTGCGCCCGGTCGTGGCATCAAAGCGCTTCAGGCTGACGCGGCTCGGATCGAACGAAACCGACGCCTGGCTGATCTTCAGCGCCTTGCCGTTGTCATCTACATATTGGAAACCGGAAAGGTCGATGGTTCCCTGGTTGCGGATGTTCTGGTACTGGCTGGTTTCAACCGATTTCATATCGAAATTCGTCTCGACATTGGCTTTGAGGATGCCGGAAAGCGGTTTGCTAAGCTTCACCGGATACGCCCGCGTGAGGTTGCCCAGGTTGACCGTCCCGTTCAACTTCGCGGCCACCAGCGGATTTTCGGCTACGTTCCGGATAGTCGCGCTCGCGTTGAACACGTCCTGGTCGATACGAAAGGCCAGTTTCTGTAGGTTGACATAGGTGTCGTTCATGATACCGGTGTCGTTGATGATCTGGGTATTGATCTGGATGTCCTGCACCGATTTAGGCAGATCCGGGTATTGGAACGACGCGTTATCCGACGCCATCTCTATGTTGAACTTCGGCACTGTGGTATCCGTAAGTTTTCCTTTGGCAAATCCTTTTACCGAGAAACTGCCGGTTGTCTTGACATTGGCCAGGCTGCCCGAATAGGCCGACGGAATCAGGCCAAGGAAGTTCTGGAAGTCGGATGTTGGGGTATTGAACGTGAGGTCATACGCCTGTCCGTCGTCAAGTAATTGCAGCGATCCGTTGAACCGCAGCGGCAACTTGTTGATGAGCGCCTTATTGTCTTTGAAGGTATAGGTTTGTTTGTCAAGATCGATCCCTAACACCGCATCCAACGACAGGGCGACGTTGCGCATATAATTGACTTTGTCCATATCAAGCGACAGGCGCGCTTTCGTTTTGGTCACCAAATCGAGTTTCGACGCTGCGAAATCACCCGTTCCCTGGTGGTCGAGACTGTCGATGACCATATTGATCTTCGAACGTGCATCGTAATACCGAAAACGGAAATTGCGCACTTCATATTCTTTCACCTTCAGCGACAAAGGATCGCTTTTCTCGCCACCCTCTTCTTTTTGATCTTTTAAGGCGATGTCGAAATTCCCTATGCCGTCCTTATTAAACAGGATGTTGATGATTCCGTTTTCCGAAGTAAACGAATCGACCTGCATCGGTTCGTCTTTCCCTTTGAACAGTTCCTTAAGCGACATTACGAGGTTGACTTCTCCAAACGAAACAAGTGTATCGCCTTCGAACGGCGCTTTGTTGATGACCAATAACGAGTCAACACGCACACTGGCCTGCGGGAAATTCCGGAACAGGCTCAGGTCGGCATCGGCAAACGACACCTTCGCATCGACATTTTTATTGATGGTCTCGGCGATCTTGGCTTTTATCTGGTCCTGGAAAACATAAGGCGCAATGAACAGGATGAGGAGCAAAACGAGAAACGAGATACCGGTCCACTTCAGGATTTTTTTCAACATAACCACAGGGTTTAGGATGGATGCGAACAAATGTAAGGTTTTGCCTTTTTTTCGGTGATAATGTTTTGCTAAGATTTGGAGCAAAAAAGTGTCGAAAACAAACTTTCCGCCCTATGATTATTATCATACCCGAAGCAATTCTTCAGGGGTACTTTTGAACTGTAATTCAAAACGAAAACACATGAAATCGCTAAAAATCTGCGTCCTTGCCCTTCTGGCCGGTTTACCGTTTGCAGCTGTTGCGCAGGACACCAAGAACGAAGACAATTTCAAACATTGGCAGATCCGCCTCCGCGGCGTGGCCGTTGTGCCGGATGAAAGCGCCTCGATCGGGGCCATTGGGGGTGATGTCGACATCTCGACGGCCTTCATACCTGAACTCGACTTCACGTATTTCTTCACGCCCAACTGGTCGGCGGAACTCATCCTGGGCACGGCCAAACACGATGTCAAAACCGTGAAATCGGACTTGTCTCCCATCGGCGGTGGCACAGCCGATGTCGACCTCGGTAGCGTATGGTTGCTGCCTCCGACCCTGACGGCACAATACCATTTCAATGTCGACAAGCCCTTCCGCCCGTATCTTGGTGCCGGTGTGAACTACACCATTTTCTATGGGGCCGATGAAGGCAGCGTTGTGAAGGATGTCAGCTATTCAAACGCACTGGGCTTCGCGTTCCAGGCAGGCTTCGACTATATGATCAACGACAAGTTCTTCGTAAACGCAGACGTCAAAAAGATCTTTCTCAATACGGACGTGACGGTTGACGCCTCTAACCTGGCCGCCGGACTGTCTATTCCAGCCGACGTCGATATCAACCCGTGGCTCTTTGGTTTCGGCGTCGGAATGAAATTCTGATGTGGTTTTTCAAAATGGGAACGGCCTCCGAAAGGGGGCCGTTTTCTTTTGTAGTTATTTCCGTCCTTGCCCTCTTCTTCATTAGACGGGGGGCCTGACGACTTTTTCGGTCATTGATAACGGGTCGTAAAAACTGGATACTGCCTGGATACTGCCTAGATACTCCCTAGATAAAGCGTATATAAAGCGTATATGGTGACAAATTCATACCCGGTCAAGGCATTAAGTCAATCCATCCACAATCCAACATCAAAATCGTAACTGGGGATCAGCGACAAAGAAAAAAGACTGCCCTTTTCAGAGCAGCCTTTCGTTTTTAGTTCAGGCGGATGTCATAAGGCAATCGCGCCTGTACGCCTTTCTGGCCCATCGCTTCCCGCCACTGTTGCAGGATGCGGTAGTTCGCTTCGCCGAGTTCTTCCTTCATGATGCTCTCGCGCGTGCTGGCAAACGGCATGAGTTCAGCCAATACATCGCCCAGTTCTTTCTTATACTCCGGGAAATTCATCGTCCGGTATTTCGTGATCTTCGCCCGTTTGGCTGCTTCCGCCAAGGCTGCATCAAGTCCGCCGATCTTATCGACCAACCCGATTCGAAGCGCGTCTTTTCCTGACCAAACCCGCCCCTGCCCGATTGAATCGACCTGGGCTGGTGTCATGTGGCGTCCTTTAGCCACACGGCCTACAAAGGTGCTGTAGATATACTCGACGCTTTCGGTAAGTGTTTTACGTGTGGTGTCGTCAAGCGGACGAAACGGACTGTACGTAGCTGCATTTACGTTGGTGCTGACGGTTTCCGCATGGATGCCCATCTTATCGCTCAGGCCCTTGACATTCGGCAATACGCCAAACACCCCGATGGAACCTGTGATGGTGCCTTCTTCCGCGAAAATCTGGTCGGCCCCGCAGGAAATATA
>DATGXZ010000154.1:0-6196 GCA_035298445.1 Flavobacterium sp. | reverse complement strand
CGTTTTGAAAGTCAAAGAGTTGGGTTTGATTTAAGAATACGCCCCTTTTTATAACCTATTTTCCAGTCGATTACGGAAAACCGTAAAGAAACCGTCCGCCGCTTGCCTACGTTTGACACAGAAACGAAGGTCGGTTGTGCGGCATGGACTTTAAAGGGGTTTAAAGAAACTACCCACCGGCCTTTCGTTTTCTGGTTCGTATCATGCGCCTTGCTGCGGCGGGGCCTAAAACCCATTATATGAAAAAGATCCTGATTCCCCTGTTAGGCCTTTGCATTGGGTGCGCGTCATGCAAGGAGACGCCCACCGCCACTCCGACCACGCACGAGAACCCTGTTACGGTGACCACCACCACACCCGAACCGGTCACTTCGTCAGAATCCACAGCGTCCACTGCTGAAGAGCAAACCGTCTGGGTGTGCCAGAGTTCGGGCGCCACGCGCTACCATTTGAATAAAAATTGCCACGGACTCCGGCGCTGCAATGCAGACATTGAGCCAACAACCGTCACCGATGCCGAAAGGGTGGGGCTCACCCTGTGCAAATACGAAGACTAAAGCAAAAGACGATGGGATTACAGTTTAACCGCCGGATCCGACTGGGAAAAAACATCGGGCTGAACATCAGCAAATCGGGTATTTCGCCCAGTATTCGCACCAAATTCGGGTCGGTCAGCAACCGGGGTTTTTCCGTGCGGACGGGCATAAAAGGCCTATCGTACCGTAAAACAATCGGAAAAGGAAGCGGTTGCCTGCTCGTCGTGGGGGTCGTAATAGGATGGGTGGTGTGCCAGTGGATGTAAGGCTGCTATAAGATCCGGCAAATGACGTATTGTCAATTCAACTAACGTACTGATATTTGTATCGTAACAAAACTAACATGAAAGGGCTTCAAAAGGCAATCTGGGCATGGGCCCTTTTGGCCGTTGTTTTAGTATATGGTAAGGAATTGCCGCCGACGGGGGCTAGCGCGCCGAGTAAATCTTCGATTACAGTTGGTGCGACTATTTCAGGCTCTGCGACGGTTTGTCTTAATGCGACGGGGGTTCAGATTACATTTACGGGAACCGGTGGAACTGCGCCTTACACCTTCAAATATACACTTAACGGAACACCGCTAACTGTTCAGTCAACGGGGAACGTCGCAACGGTAGACGTTCTCACTTCCGCTCCGGGAGACATTATATATGCGCTAACATTCGTAAAGGATTCGGCGCCGGGTGCGGTGGATGTAGCCGTAACTGGGACGGCCACTATTACTGTTCTTCCGAATTTTTCCGTTTCAGCCGGTGCGGATCTCATCGTATGTAAAGGAAGCGCTATCAATCTTTCCGCCAGCTTGAGTGCAGGTGCTCCTAGCGGTACTACTTTTTCCTGGTCGGGCCCGAACAGTTTCACTGATGCAGGCCAGTCACTGGTGATAAACAATGCAACAGGAGTAATGTCAGGTAATTATACCGTGACGGCTACAAAAGGGCAATGCCAGAAGACGGATGTTGTGCAGGTTACGGTTTTGGAGCCGTCGGTTGACAGCGGAAATTTGCAGAACTACCAAGGAACACAATGGCTAGTGAAATGCACGTCTCCTGGAGCTACAACCGGGATAGTTTTTGTTAATAACGGACTCGCGTCAGGGTTACAAGGTCTAGTCACGAGCTATTCTGTCGATTGGGGGGACGGTTCGCCCACGTTCAGTTCGTCAAGCGCAGTTTGGAATAATGGGAACGCCCTGAATCATACGTACAATATTGGACTTTACTCATTGACGGTTACGATACAAACTACCTTAAGTTGTACTATTTCTAGATCATATAATGTTTTTGTAGGTAATCAACCAGCTTCACCTCAAATCCAGCTTCCGGTTAACGCACAGGGATGTGTTCCTTTTCAGTTAGATTTCCCGATATCGGGTGTATCGGGAAATATACCTGGTACAACCTATATTATTACATTTTCTGATGACCCCACTAATCCCTTAAATTTTGATCAAAATACGATACCGTCGTCGATCCAAAGAACTTTCAACACATCGTCGTGTGGAAGCACCTTTGTAAACGGAAACACCACGGAGAATAATGCTTTTGGCGTATCAATGCAGGCCATCAATCCTTGTGGTTCAGCCAGTTCCTCCGCGGGACCTATTCGTACATCCACTCCTCCTACAGCCATAATCAACGCTCCTCCTAAACGTTGTGTTAACCAAAATGTCACCATTCAGGATCAGTCTGTCAATGGGTCTATAGTAACGTCCAGTTCATGTAATAACACAAGTGGAAGATATTGGGAAATAAGTCCCGCCACCGGGTGGAGTTTAAATTCTGGCTCGCTTGGAAATAATGGAGGATTTCCCGATGATTATGAAGGATGGAACAACGGAACCGAAAATCTCAATATTGGCTTCACCGTCGCGGGGAATTATACCATCAAATTGTACCGAAGAAATAGCTGCGCCGGCACGTCAACGGATACAAAAACCATTTGCGTAGAAAACCCTTTATCATCGGCTTCCTTTACAATAAACACGTCTGGTTGTGGCTCCCTAACAGCGCAGGCGATTAATACAACACCCGCACCATCCGGGAATTCATGTGGAGTTACGTATAATTGGCAGGTCTTGTATGGCTCGTCGGCATGTGGTACGCCACCTCCGGCGAATTACAATTATTTTGCCACGGGCTCGTCAGCTACTTCTGTGAGTCCAACATTAGTTTTTCCCAATCCCGGAACGTATACTGTGACTTTAACGGCTCAGAATGCCTGCGGGATTCAAACCGCTAGTCAGATTGTAACAGTCAAAGCACCGCCATCCGTTTCAATTGCGCCTATATCCAATATTTGTAGCGGTACATCCGCAACCATAACACCAACGGCAACGGTAGTCAATTGCGGCACCACACCCCCCACCTACAACTGGACCTTCCCTGGAGGAACGCCCGCTTCCTTCACCGGTGCCACGCCCCCGGCCATTGCCTATAGCACGCCCGGCAGTTACACGGTCTCCCTAGTAGTGTCGAACGAATGCGGGAACGCCACCACGGCACAGCAAACCTTTACCGTCAATAACAGTCCCGCCGTTACCAATACGGTGCTGTCGCAGGCGGTTTGCTCCGGATTAGCGACCACACCGATTACCTTAACCGCCTCATTGCCGGGCACGACCTTCAGTTGGACCGCCACCGCTACCGCAGGTATCACGGGCTTCCTCCCATCGGGGAACGGCAACATTCCCGCCCAGACGTTATCGACATCGGCCGCCTCACAAGGCACCGTAACCTACCAGATCACGCCGTCACTCGGTGGCTGTCAGGGCCCAACCGTTACCTATACCATCGCAGTCAATCCGGCACCCGCTTTCCAGACACAACCCACCAGCCAGACGCTTTGCCAGGGCGGAACACCGAATACCCTGTCGGTCGCGCTGAGCAATGCAACGGGCGCCACCTATCAGTGGTTCGTAAGCGCCACGTCGGGTGGGGTAGGCACGCCGGTACCGTCCAATGGCACGTCGGCAAGTTACCTGCCACCCGCTACGTTGGGCACCAATTATTACTATTGCCAGATCAGCTTGCCCGCGTCCGCCGGATGTTCGACGCTGCAGTCAAACGTCGCCGCGATTACGGTCGTGCCTGTGGTAGCCATCACCACGTCACCCATGGCATCCCAACAGTTTTGTGTGGGCGGAACGGCGACGCCGCTTTCGGTTACGGCCTCCGGAGGCACAGGCACTGTTTCCTACCAATGGTACGAAGCCGCTTCCGCCAGCGATACGGTAGGTAGTGCGCTTTCGGGTGCCACCAACGCCTCCTTCACCCCCGGACCTTTTACGACACCGGGCATCCGCTATTATTTCGTGCGGGTCACGGCTTCCGGTGTCGGCTGCGGAAATGCACAAAGCACCGTCGCTACCGTTGAGGTAACGGCCGATCCGCAGATTACCACACAACCCATTGCCACCCAAACTATCTGTTCGGGGGCAACGCCGCAGACGCTGACAGTTTCGGCCACCGGCGCCCTCACTACCGGCGCCCTTTCCTATCAGTGGTATAGCGATACCAACAACGATGGAGTAGGAGGTACGCCCGTCGGAACCAACGCCAGTTACACGCCCTCACCGTCCGGTACGGGTTCGTTTTGGTTCTACTGCGTGGTGAGCCAGCCTGCCTCGGGTTGTGCGACGACTTCGGCGGTCTCGCAATTGACGGTCAACCCGTCTCCGACCTTTAGCAGCTCGCCCCAATCGGCCGCTATTTGCCAGGGCGGAACCGCACCCGTACTGTCGGTCACCATCGCAAACGGAGCGGGCACCCCTACGTTTCAATGGTACCAGGACGCCGATGCCATCGCAGGCGGCGGAACGCCCGTAGGCACCAACCAGTCGACCTATACGCCCGTCGTTTCGGCACAGGGTGTTTTCTACTACTATTGTGAAGCCACCTTCCCCGGCGGAGGCGGATGCGCGACCATCACATCGGCGGTTGCCACCATCACCGTAACCGGAGCGGCCGCTTTCACCGCACAACCCCTCGCCACACAAAGCATCTGTGTGGGGGCCACGGTACCGACATCGCTGACGGCCTCGTTCTCCGGCGGCACCGGATCGCCCTCCTGGCAGTGGTATTCCCACAACACGCCTTCTAATTCGGGCGGACAACCGATTAGCGGGGCAACATCGTCAAGCTACCTGCCGCCGGTATTTACCACGCCGGGTACGTACTATTATTACGCTGTCGTGACGCTGTCGGGCAGCGGCTGTGGCACCATTACCACCGATGTAGCGGCCATCACCGTAGTGCTCGATCCGGTCATTGATGTGCAGCCGCTCGCTACCCAGTCGCTCTGCCAAAACGCCACGCCCACGCCGTTGACCGTCAACGCCCTCAACGGTATCGGTACGTTTTCCTACCAATGGTTCGCCAACGCCACCAACAGCACTAGCGGAGGCTCTCCGGTCGCTACGGGCGCCACTTTTTCGCCGCCTACCACGCCTCAGGGTACCACGTATTATTACTGTGTGATTACCCAGTCCGGACCAGGGTGTTCGGTCGTGTCAAACACCGCCGCCGTCATCGTAACGCCTTCCCCGTCGCTATCAACACAACCCCAGTCGCAGACGCTCTGCCTGGGTACGTCCGCATCGGCCCTCAACGTAGCGATTTCCAATCCCATCGGCACACCGCAGTACCAGTGGTATGAAGCGCCCGCAAATGCGGCATCGGGCGGCACGCCGGTGGGCACCAATTCTGCTTCCTATACACCGGTCGTGACGTCGGTGGGCACCAAGTATTATTATGTAGAGGTGACGTTGTCATCCGGTGGATGCGGAAGCCTGGTGTCGACGGTTGCTACGATAATCGTCAATCCTTTCGCGACGATTGCGGCGGTCCCACAAACTATTTGCAGCGGCAACAGTTTTTCGGTATCGCCCATAACAAACGGCACGAACAACGTACCCGCCGGCACGACCTACAGTTGGCCCGCACCGGTGGTAGCGCCTCCGAATGCACTCACGGGCGCACTTCCCGGTTCGAACGAAACCAGCATCAGCCAGGCATTGCAAAACACCACCACCAATCCGGCGACCGCCGTGTATACTGTGACGCCCACTACGGGCAGTTGCGCCGGAACGCCTTTTACGGTTACGGTCACCGTAAATCCGTCGGTCATGTCGAATGTAGTGCAGGTCGACAGTCCGTGTTTCGGGGCCAATGCCGGGTCACTTTCCACCTCCATCACCGGAGGTATTCCGTTTTCGACGGGCGCGCCTTATCAGGTCAGTTGGACTGGGCCTTCCGGTTTCACCGCATCCTCTCCATCCATCAACGCACTCGCGCCGGGGGTCTATACACTCAACATCACTGATCAGGGCGGATGTCCGCTCAGCGAGACCTACACCATTCTGGAACCGAATCTACTGGCCATCACCGTAGATGCCGAACAAGACGCGACCTGTTTTGGCTCGAATGACGGGTCGGTGTCGCTGACCATTACCGGAGGAACGCCCCCGTATTCGTATACGTGGACAAAAAACACGGCTCCTTTTGCTACTACCGAGGATATTGCCGGCCTGGCCCCGGGCACCTATGAAGTGACCGTATCCGATGTGAACAATTGCGGTCCGGCAACCGCTGTCTTCACCATTACCGAACCACCCGTATTGGACGTCACGCTCGTCTCCAAAACCGACATCATCTGTAACG
>DATGXZ010000153.1:0-7212 GCA_035298445.1 Flavobacterium sp. | reverse complement strand
CATACTGCGGGAACGCCCGGGGCCGGTTGCGTTTATAATAGGCCGAATACGAAATGATGAATCCCGACAGCACAAAGAAAAAATCCACCCCGAAACGACCGAGGCTCCCGACGAAATCCAGCGTCGCATCGTCTATTTTATGATAGAAGCGAAGAGAACCCGCGCTATGGTGCACTACTACCATCAGGGCTGCGATGCCCCGCAGGATCTGGAGTACGTCGAGATACTGCGGATTACGGCTTTGCATCGGCTAACAGTTTTAGTAAAGTGGCCGCGTTACCCTTCAGGTCAAATCGCGTTTCGGCTATGCGGCGTCCTTCCCGCCCCATGCGTTCCCGCAAGCCGGGATCGGCCACCAAGGCAGCCAACCGCGATTCCCATTCGTCCTCCGTCCGGGCAAAGAACCCGTTTACGCCTTCCGCAATGACATCCACATTCATGCCGACAGGAGCGCCCACAACCGGCAGACCACATCCCATATACTGTATCAGTTTATACGAACATTTTCCCCGCTCCCAGGGCGTGTCGTCAAGCGGCATGATACCGATGTCAAATCCGTTGATCGCCGACACTTCGGTCTCCTCGCTCCACGGTATCGAAACCGCAGCATCGCCTAATCCAAGCGATTCCGAGGCTCCCACGACGGCAATCCGTACGTCAAATCGCGCCACCAGCCTTTGGAACACCGGGGTGAGCGTCTTCAGGTATTTAAAGGTCGAAGGCGATCCTATCCAACCGATCACAACCGTAGCGTCCGGCGACCGTGGTACCACCTGATAGCGTTCGATAGCGATGACCGTCGGTTGTAGCACAATCGTTCGGGCTCCGGCAGCCGCAGCACGTCCGGCGAGATACTGGTTTCCGGCCATCACCACGCTGCTGCAGCGCATGACCCTGTCTATCTTCTTCCCCAATGCCCTACGAACCAGTCGGGACGGACTGAGGTCGTAATTATGGAAAATCGCATCGTCGTAATCGACCAGTGTCACCACACCCAGTAACGAGAGCAGCCGCTCCGGCCAACTGAAGAAATACGGGAACACTTCCTTCTCGATTACCACACGGTCGTAGCGTTTTACGGTGAACAGCAAGGCCAGACGGCGCAGGTAATAGCCTATAAGTGCTGAAAGGGGCTGCTTTTGCCCACCGTACAATCGGTCGAGATAGCGGTCATCAAAAAAAGGTTTCACGTCTACCTGCCATCCGGCCGCTTCCAACAGCGGGAAGAACTGGTAGCTCCGAAGGCGGCTGCTGGCGCCCTTCCGCGAATATTTTGTGAGATACAATACCTTCATGACCGGTGTTCTAATGCCGTGATATAGCTTTCGGCCGCCTTTGCAAGGGAAAAGAACCGGAGTCCGGCTTCGCGAAGGTCGGGTTTCGGACCCTTATCCAAGCCTTCAATAAACCGGAGTGCGTCCGACACCGCGTTCGGATCGTCATGGTCAAACAGGAAACTGTGACGGGTCGGGGCTAGCATATCTTCCGTATCGCCGATTCCCTTTGAGGCAATCGTCGGGAGTTCCATCAACAAATACTCGCCCAGCTTGGTCGGCGAAACACCCTGCATACTGGGTTTCGGCTGCCGGATGGCAAAGGCAACATCCGCCGCCGCCAGCCAGTCGGGAACCTCCCGAAACGGCACCGTGCGGATAACACAGGAGGCGGCCATCGCTTCGGGAAGACGGGCCGCTGCAAACTCAGGATTGCCGGTAAGTATAAGAAACATCGCGTCGGGATGGGCAGAACGGAATCGGGTGAAAACCGCCATCATTTCCTCCCATCCATATTGGTGTCCGAGTGAACCGCAATACACAAATACGGTCGCTTCCGGAGCGGCACCGATGGCGTTACGTATCTCCACGCGTTTCTCGGCGTGTAACACAAAAAACGTCTCGTCGCGGCCGTTCAGCACACGGAAAAAGTGCATAGGATCTACCCCGGTTCGTTCTGTATGCACCGCAATTGCTTTGTGCGAACGTGTAAGGATAGCGTCGGCCGATTGCACCAGGCGGGTTTCCTCCCGTTTCAGGAGGCGGTAGGAAAGCGCATCCGATCGCAATCCCTGAAAATCGACACGCTCTTCCAACGGCAGTCCGTCTGCATCAAACACGACCTTTAACCCGTTTCGTCTCAGACGGTTCACCATCGCCGCAGGCATGGTGCTACGGGGCATGACAACGGCAATGTCGTGGCGACGGATGTACGATTGGAGGAACGGAAGTGCTGCAAAAACCGTGGCCATACTCCCCACCAAGGGATGCGGCCTGCGAAGGATGCGGCGCGCCGTATAAGGGATATCCGCCTCGGCCGCCGCCTGCGCAGTCAGGGCTGTGCGATTTGCCGTACCCCAGGTAAACTGGATCACATGGAAGCGGTAGTCCGATTGTTGTTGTATCTGGCGGAAGATGGGCAGAAATAGGCCCTCCATATAGGTTGTCCGCGGACCGTCCCAGGAAATAAAGAGGATGTTTTTCATGGCTGTTCCAGTACTTCCGATCGGCTACCCGCACTGTCGACGGTCGCGAACCTCCGTTTCACGTCAAGGAAACGCTTCTCGAAATAAAAATACGAAATATGGGCAACCAAAATGATCGCCGGAACGGTAACGAGCGCTACGACGACAAATCGAAGGGCATTACCCATCGGTACAACCGAAAAGACCCACGCGGTAGCATAGAGCACCAGCGGATTGTAGACGTATAACCCAAACGAGATGCGACCGAGGTAGTCAAACACAGGCGGTTCAAACGAAAATACCGACCGGCGCGTTACCTGGTTGAAGATAATGACGAGTGCCACAAGCGAAACCAATTCGTTTTCGACTATCGATGGCAGCCGGATGCCCACAAAGGGCAATAGTACCATCGTAATCAACACCAGCCAGGCGATGCCATCGGCCGTTTTACCACACACCTGATCAACAAGGCGGCTCTTTTTGAAATACAGATAAGCGCCCAGGCCCCCAATCGCCATACAGGAAAAACGCGTATAATATACAAGCGAGATAAGCGTAGCCGGGGCGCCCGCCAGCTTCAGGACAAATTTTAGGGCGACAAAAAAGACCACCAATACAACCAGCGTCCGTTTCAACCGGCGCGCCCATCGGATGACGAAGGGCCAAAAGGCATAGAACTGCTCTTCGACGCCCAGCGACCAATAGTGGTTGAGCAACGGAAGGGCCACGATCGAGCCGCCGGCGCTACCCACGGCCCAGGGCACATTCGGCAGCATGAAGAGGTAAAACAACAGCGTGGCATCGACTTCGAAACGCATGACGACCAACACGATCAATACGAAGAGGAAGTACAACGGCCATATTCGAAGAATCCGCCGGATGTAAAACGAGCGGATGTGAACGGTGCCGGTCTTCTCCTTTTCTTTCAAAAGCAAATAGGTAATCAGGAAGCCGCTCAGCGTAAAAAACAAAGTGACACCGTAAATACCAAATGAATTGAAACGCCCGGGGTGGGCGATGTCCAGTTCGAGGTCCTGCACAATGTGCAACAGCACCACGCTCAGGGCCGCTATTGACCGGATGCCGTTCAGTCCGGGTAAATAGAGCCGCTCCTTCATTTGGCTTCAGATGGTTGCTCGCGGAAATCGGCCTGGCTGGCCGCACTTTCCACGACGGTGAATCGGCGTTTTAACAACAGGAATCGGCGTTCGAAGTAGTAATACGAAAGATGGGCCAGCGCTATGACACCGGCCAGCGACAGGGCGTATACGACCGCCAGCTTGACCGTTGGATGTGTGAGAGGAAGCCGGTTCACTACAAAGGACAACAGGTAAATCACCAACGGATTGAAGACATAAAGGCCATATGAAATCGTACCGAGATAGTCGAAAACCCGCCGCTCTAGATTGACAAGCCGCCTTGGGTTGGCCACTTGGTTGAAGATGATAACGAGGGTGACCACCGAAAAAATCTCGTGGTCGATGATCGACGTGATATGGAACCGGTCGAGTGCCGCCAACAGTAGGAAAAGCCATGCCAGCACTTCCGCCCATGGCCGGGTGGCAAGCCGAACCACGCGCGCACTTCCATTAAAATACAGATAAGCGCCGAGTGCCCCAATCGTGAGGCAGCCGAAACGGGTGTAATTAAACAACGCCATCACACCCTGACCGGCATGTCCGAGTCGCAGTAGCACTTTTGTCAGTACCAGCAGTAAGGGGAACAATAGTAAAAAGGGCAGCAATCGCGTCACCTTTCGAACCACCCAGGGCCAGAAAGCATAGAACTGCTCTTCCACGCCGAGCGACCAATAGTGCCCAATCATGTTGCTGAGAACGCTGTTACCCGGGGCAATATTGGTGATGTGCACAAACGAATTGCGGAGATTGGGTATCATCAGCAGCGTGAAGAGAATCGGCCATCGAACCGATTCGAAGCCATCGAGGCACAATACGATGAGAAGATAGGCAAAATACAACGGCCAGATTCGCAGTACCCGCCTGACATAAAAGGCTTTGATAGCGATGGTGCCAGTTTGCTCTTTTTCCTTCAACAACAAATACGTGATAAGGAAACCACTGAGGGTGAAGAACATCGTGACGCCAAATCCCGCCAGGTCAAGCAGCCCGTCGCGCGTCGGCAAGCCATAGTAACCCAGCCGATTGTTCACGTGGCTGAAAACGACCGAAAGCGCAGCCAGCGCCCGAATGCCGTTGAGCCCGGGAAGGTAGACACGCGCTGCCATCAGCGAAGAAGGAAGTAGAACGAGTTTGACATGACACAGCGGCGACCTACGCCGAATGTCCAAAATTACTGTCTAAAAAAAACCCAACCGCCCACAATCACAACCGTGATGATTTCGTAACTTTTTGTTCATATAGCGATTCGTACAACGTCCGAACCTGGTCGACATAGCGTTCCTCTGTATAGTTAAGGTCGGCCCTGTCATAGCCGTTTTGGCCGAGTTCCGTCCGTAAACCGGCATCCGTGCACAGCAGGCGGAGCTTTTCCGCAATCGCCGCTACGTCATATTTCGGAACCAGAAAGCCCGTTTTACCGTCCTCCACGATATACTGCATCCCCCCCACTCGCGTAGCCACAATCGGAAGACGGTGCAACATCGCTTCCGCCAGTACGAGTCCGAATGATTCGTGCGAAGACACCAGGCTGAACACATCGAACATCCCATAGAAAGCCGATGTATCGTTTTGGTAACCCGTAAAGACAACCTGCGACGCGACCCCCAGTTCGGCTGCCAGGTCGCGGTAGCGCGGTAATTCCGGACCTTCCCCTACCAATACAAGCCGTACGTTGTGCCCCTCCGCCACCAGAAGCGCAAACGCCCGGATCAGGTCGGAGAATCGTTTCGTAGCGTCGGAAAGCATACGCCCCACCGACCCGATTACGATTGCATCGGCTGCGAGCCCCAGTCGTTCCCGAAGGGCCGCGCAGTCGGCTTTCGTAGCGTAGGTTGGACGTGCGACGCCGTTGTTGATGAGTTGGACTTTAGCCGAGGACAAGCCCAGTCGACCGGTCAGATACGTTACGGATGCCGGGGAAACACCCACCACGCGGTCGGCGGCGAGACACAGCAGTTTCAGCAGTAAGTCGCCCCGCCAACTGCGGTTTTGGGGATCGGACGTCTCCTCAAGGATGACAACCGGCACACGCTTCCAAAAGCCGGAAACCGCCGCCATCGTGACGCCTTCAAACACGGCCCCATGGATGATATGGGGACGGAAGCCGTCGATGATCGCCATGACTTTCCGGTGTTGCTTTACGTCAAACACCGATGAGAGGTCACCAATGGGGATGACTTCGACTCCGTATTTTGAGAACTCCGCCGGGAACGGGCCAACGGCATTCGAACAAATAATCTTCAACTCAAAGCGGCCCGGATCGAGGCATTTGGCCAGTGACAACCGCCGGCGCTCGACCCCTCCCGAACTAATGGTATCGACGATGTTGAGTACACGGATCATAGGCGCTTTTCATAAAGATTTTCAAGGGATAGCCTGTAGTGTGTGGTGGTAAACCGATTTTCAACCGACACCCGGGCGTTTTGCCCGATGCGTCGCAGCGCGTCGCCCGACGTAGCCGCCAGAACATCCAGGCGCGCTACAAGGGCTGCCTCATCGTGCGGATCGAACAGCCATCCGTTGTCGCCCTCATGGATGAATTCGGGAATGCCACCGACGTTCGAGCACAGACAGGGTAACTCCTGCAGCATGGCCTCTACTACGGCGATACCAAAGCCCTCGGAAAGGGACGGTAGCACAAAAACGTCGCCCCGACGAAGGTACTGCGTCGGATCCGCCGTAAAACCGGTGAAGGTCACCCGTTCCGAAAGTCCCAGCGTCTGCACCAGTTGTTCCAGTGCCGCGCGGTCAGATCCGTCACCCACCAGGCACAACCGCACCTGGGTGTGCTGCATGTTGCCAAGGGCACGTATCAACAACGCCTGGTTCTTCACTGGTTCGAGCCGGCCCACGCAAACCAGCGTAAACACCTCAGATGGTACTCTCGGACGCAGACCGGGACTCACCACGGGGTTATACAACACCACACCTTTCTCTGGTTGGATCTCGCCTATCGACTGAAGAAACGCCTTCACCGATTCAGATACACATACGACTTTATACACCCGGCGATACAACCGCGCAAAAACCCGTCGCGCCCATTTTGAATGTCGGGGAAAACCGATCTCCTCCGCGATGATCGTCGGAACGCCGGCCAACCGGGCCGCAATGATACCGTGGAAATTGGCTTCGGCCGCCGCCGTGTGCACCACATCGGGCCGGATGTGTCGGAACCAGCGCCATAACACCACAATGTTCCACAGGTTTCGCACGGCGGGGTTACGCTGGAAGATGTGGACGTCGAAGCCTTTGTCGCGAATCGCCTTCTCCGCATGGCCGCCGTGGCCAATTGCGGCAAAGACATAGTCATGGCGAAGTGCCTGTGGCCCATCGTCGGTAAAGGAAATATACTTCCGTTCCTGTCCCCCGAAATCGAGGAGTGTCGTGAGGCGTACAATCTTCATTTCGAAAGGAGGTGTCTGATTACGAATTTCATATAGTTCCGCAACCCTTTGCGCCCGCCAGACGATCGCAGCAACGCCGCCCCGACGGGAAACGGCAGACGACAGGCAAGGTCAAGCAGTAAAAAACGCGGGGCATTTTGGCGAAGGATGGCGTGTGCCCGCTCCCGGTAGCGACGGTCATAGCAATACGGATACAACCTGAAATATACAT